>DASUAK010000251.1:0-17020 GCA_035763845.1 bacterium
GCCACGCGCCGGGGCGTGATCGAGGCCATGTTGTATACCGGCACCCGCAGCCGCTGGCCGGCCCGGACGTAGTCGGCGCGCTCCAGGCCGTTCAGGGAGACGATCTCGTCGATCGTCGGGCCGTAGGTCTGGGAGACGTCCCACAGGGTCTGACCGTCGTACAGGCGGATGGTGATGATCCGGGCCCCCGGGCGCAGCTTCACGGAGGTCTTCCGGGGGGCGGGGGCGGCGGCGGTCCTGGGGGACGCGGCGCTGCCCGACGGGATCACGAGCGACTGGCCCATGCGGAGGACGGTGCCGTCCGCGAGATGGTTGGCATCCAGGATCTCTTCGATCGTCGTGCCGTATTCGGCCGCCAGCGACCACAGGGACTGGCCCTGGCGGACCACGACCGTGACGATCTTCACAGACTCCTCGGCGGGGGCGGCGGCCGGCTCCTCCTCGGGGCCGCCGATGGCCAGGGGCGCCGCCGCGGCGGCCGCGCCGGGCCGGACCGCGGAGAGCACCCGCTCGACCCTGGCTTCGGTGATGGCGCGGTTCAGGAAGGGCTCGGGGTCTTCCGCGCCGGCGAACGGGGCCGGCTCAACGGGCTGAAAAAGAAGGGTGAGTACGATAAGAGCACATGCGTAGCGACCTGCCGTTGCCGCCTGCATCCGCCCACCTGCGCCGCTTCAGGATGCCCGAAGGAAGAACGCCGGATGGAGCGCCGGGCCCCTGACCGGCTCTCCACGGGGGTCGCCTGGGGGGATCCGAGACGACCCGGGGTTTGGTTCGGGCTCGCTTTATGTGAGTCCTGCCCTGAAGTCGGGGAGCCTAGACGGGGGCGGATGCGGGGGGCCCGGATCCCCGGTGCCCCCCTCCCGCTACTGGACGTCTTCTTCCGAGCTCTTCACGATCGAGCGGAGGAAGGCCTGATTGTTCGCGGTCTTGCGCAGGCGATCGAGGATCAGCTCCGTCATCGCCACGGTGTCGAGCTGCTCCAGGCTCTTCCGCAGGACCCAGACCTTGCGCAGCTCCTCCTCGGTGAGCAGCAGCTCCTCGCGCCGGGTGCCGCTCATCTTGATGTCGATGGCCGGGAAGGTGCGCCGCTCCTGGAGCTTGCGGTTCAGGTGCAGCTCCATGTTGCCGGTGCCCTTGAACTCTTCGTAGATGACGTCGTCCATACGGCTGCCGGTGTCGATCAGGGCGGTAGCGCAGACGGTCAGGCTGCCCCCCTCCTCGATCTTGCGGGCCGCACCGAAGAAGCGCTTCGGCCGGTGCAGCGAGGCGGGGTCCAGGCCGCCCGTGAGGGTGCGCCCGGAGGGCGGGATGACCAGGTTGTTCGCCCGGGAGAAGCGGGTGAGGCTGTCCAGGAGGACGACGACGTCCCGGCCGCCCTCGACCAGGCGCTTGGCGCGCTCCAGGACCAGGTCGGCGACCTGGATGTGCTCTTCCGGGGGCCGGTCGAAGGTCGAGGCGACGACCTCGGCCTCCACCGACCGGCGCATGTCGGTGACCTCCTCCGGCCGCTCATCCAGCAGCAGCACCATGAGGTAGATCTCCGGGTAGTTGTTGACGACCGCCTGGCCGATCTTCTTGAGGAGGGTGGTCTTGCCGGCCTTCGGCGGGGAGACGATCATCGCCCGCTGCCCCTTGCCGATAGGGGCGAAGAGGTCCACGATGCGCGTGGTCAGGTCGCTGTCGCTCTCCAACTTGATGCGCTCCTGCGGGAAGACCGGCGTGAGCCGCTCGAAGTCCGGCCGGTTGCGCGCCTGCTCCGGATCGAGCCCGTTCACCGCCTCGACCCGCAGCAGCGCGTAGTACTTCTCGTTATCCTTGGGCGGCCGGACCTGGCCCAGGACCTCGTCGCCCACGCGGAGTCCGAAGCGTTTGATCTGGGACGGCGAGACGTAGATGTCTTCCGAGCCGGGCAGGTAGCCGTCGTGGCGCAGGAAGCCGTAGCCCTCCGCCATGATCTCCAGGATGCCCGCCCGGAGCATGAGGCCGGACTGCTCGGTCTGCGCCTGCAGGATGCGCATGATGAGCTCCTGCTTGCGGTACCGCCGGTAGTTGGCGATGTTGAGCTCCTTGGCCAGGCCCTGGAGCTCGTCGATCGTCTTCGTTTCGAGATCAGCGATCGCTGCCACGCGGGAACACCATCCCTAAACCTTGGTCTTCTTGCGCTCGAGCTCGGACTGGAGTTTCCGCCAGTCGGAGAGGAAGCGCTCCTGGCCGATGTCGGTGAGCGGGTGCTTGAACAGCTGCTCCAACACCTTGAACGGCATCGTCGCGATGTCCGCCCCCGCCAGCGCCGCCTGGGTCACGTGCATGGGGTGGCGCAGGCTCGCGGCCAGCACCTTCGTCGCGAAATGCTGCGTGCGATAGACCTGGACGATCTCCCGGACCACGGCCATGCCCTCCTGCCCCACGTCGTCCAGCCGCCCGACGAACGGGCTGACGAAGGCTGCGCCGGCCTTGGCGGCGAGGATGGCCTGGTTCGCGGAGAAGACCAGGGTGACGTTGATCCGGATCCCCTCCCGGACGAGCATCACGGCCGCCCGGATGCCCTCCGGCGTGCAGGGCACCTTGACGTAGACGTTGGGGGCCCAGCGCGCGTACTCGCGCCCCTGAGCGGCCATCTCCTCCGCCTGCTCCGAGGTGGTCTCGACCGAGATCGGACCCGGCGTGATCTTCGCGATCTCCAGGATCAGCGCGCGGTGGTCCATCCCTTCCTTGCTGACGAGGCTCGGATTCGTCGTCACCCCGTCCAGCAGGCCCCAGCGCGAGGCGGCCTTGATCTCCTCGAGGCTGCCGCTGTCCAGGAAGAACTGCATCGCTATCGCCCCGTCGCTTCGATGTAGGCGACATCCCCCACGTCCCCCGCGTTGAGGAACAGCAGGGTGTCCCCCGGCCGCAGGTCGCGCAGCTCCGCCGGCCGGTCGTTGCGGTACACCGCCACGTTGCGGGCCACGCGGAAGGTGCGGAGGGCCTTGCGCTCATCCTCGATCGTGATCTGGGGAGGCGTGCCGGCAACCGGATCCTTGAGCACGCCCTTGCTGAACCGGTAGCGCTTCGCCGCATCCATCAAACCATCCAGAGCCTGGGCCACCTCCGCCCGGGTCGCCTTCTGGGCGGGCCGGAAGTCGCGGCCGAGCAGCGCGATCAGCTTCTTCTCGATCGCTGCGGCGACCGTTCCCCGGGCCGCGGCCGGGACCCCGGCGGCGTCGGCGGCGGTCAGGTTCCCCGCATCGCCGAGCCCGACGGACCGGGCCGTCACCGTGGCGAGCTCGAGCCGGGTGATCTCTTCCTTCGGCCGGTAGGTGTTGTCGGGCTGCGCACCCATGACGCCCTTGTTGAAGAACATCGAGATGGAGGTGGGATTGGAGCGCGTGGTGTGCACGGCCACGATCTCGTAGCGCCCGGGCGGCACGGGGTCGTCGCCCTGGTCGAGCTGCTTCCACAGGGTCGGCCAGGTGAACGCCTGCCCGGCGGCCAGCTGGACGGGCTGCTCGAGGGGGAGGAACGGCCGGCCGAGCGACCACTTCGCAATCTCCTGCCCGTCGGGCGAGCGGACGATGAAGTCGTAGAGCTGCGAGTTGGCGTGATCGAACCGGATCGGCTGATCGCTGGTGTTCTTGACGACGAAGGTCACCTTGATCAGGTCGGTCGGGCCGTAGACGGGCTTGTCGGTGGACAGCGTGTACAGCAGCGGGCCCTTCTGCAGCTCGACCTTCTGGGGCGAGACGCTGCCCAGGCTGGCCATGGCCGCCACGGCGCCCATCTGGTCCCGGGCGATCTCCGTGGCGTCCTTGAACGCGGGCAGGGCCACGCCCTGGGTCTCCAGTCCCAGCGTGCGGACGAGGAGGACGGCGAAGTCGGCCCGGGTCACCGTGCCGGAGGGGTTGAACGTCGTTCCGGAGGTCCCCCGGAAGATGCCCTTGGCGGCCAGGCGCTCGATGGCGCGCTGCTGGGGCAGACCCTGGATGTCCGTGAAGATGGCCGCTCCGGCGGGCCCCACCGCCAGCAGGACGGCCAGGAGGGCGGGCAGCACGCGCGTGCCCCACCGGGATACGTGGTGGTCGATCATGCGGTCTCCTTTACTCGTCAAGCCGTGTGATCATGCGCAAATTGGAAGCATCGGATGGCGATGGCGGACACCCGGGGCAGGGATCAGGGTGTCGGATCTTTGGGCAACCAGGCGTCCGGGTGATGCGGCCAAATCCGGAGGGGGGTTCGCTCCTCCCCAGGCGAATCCCTCCATTCCCGCAAAACGTATTATACCCTTGATCCCGTTCCCCTGCGACGTGCGGCCGTGCTACATCCGTTCGGGGACGCCGATACCGAGCAGGCCGAGCCCCGTCCGCATGACCTGCGCCGCGCCCTGGACGATGCTCATCCGGCTGGCCCGCAGGTGCTCGTCCTCGGCCTTCTGCACCGGGACGTTGTGGTAGAAGACGTGGAACTGCTGGGCCAGATGGAAGAGGTAGTTCGCGACGACGTGCGGGTGGTAGCCCCGCACGGCCTCGCGCACGGCCGCCGGGAAGCGGGCGAGGTGCTTGATCAACGCCCACTCCTCGGTGGTCTCCATCGCCCGGCGGTCGATGCCGCCGGCCGGGTAAGGCGCGGCGCCGCGGCGCAGGATGCCCTGGGCCCTGACGTAAGTGTACTGCAGGTACGGCGCGCTGTCCCCCTCCAGCGACAGCATGCGGTCCCACTCGAAGACGATGTTCTTCGTGCGGGTCTGGGAGAGGTCGGCGTACTTCACCGCCCCGACGCCCACCGTGCGCGCCACCGCATCCTTCTCCTGCTCCGACAGGTCCGCGTTCTTCTCCACCAGCGCGCGGGCGCGGGTCACGGCCTCCTGCAGGACGTCCTCCAGGAAGACCACCCGGCCCCGCCGGGTGCTCATCCGCCCCTCCGGCAGCGTGATCATGCCGAAGTCCACGTGCACCAGGACGGTGTCGGTGTACCCCAGCTTCCGCAGGGTGGCGAACAGCTGCCGGAAGTGCAGCCGCTGGTCGGCCCCGACGACGTAAACGAGCTGGGCCGGATGGTAGGTGCGCATCCGGTAGATCGCCGCCGCCACGTCCCGGGTGTGGTAGAGGGTCCGGCCGTCCGAGCTGCGCAGCATCAGCGGCGCCTCGATCCCCTCGTCCTGCAGCGGAACGATCAGGGCGCCCTGATCCTCCACGGCCACGCCCCGGCGGGCGGCTTCTTCGACGACCTCCCTGGACATCTCGAGATACGCGCTCTCGCCGCGCCAGGAGTCGAAGGTCACCCCGAGCAGGTCATAGATCTTCCGGAACTCGGCCAGGCTGTGCTCGACGATCTCCTTCCACATCCGCCGGGCCTCGGGGTCGCCCTGCTCCAGGGCCAGCGCCCACTCCCGGGCGCGGTCGCGCAGCGCCGGGTCGGCGCGCGCCTCCTCGTCGAACTTGACGTAGAGGCGCAGCAGCTCGCGCACCGGAGCCGTGCGGTAGGCCTCGCGGTCCAGCCACTGCGTCATCCCGTACAGCAGCGTGCCGAACTGCGTGCCCCAGTCGGCGTAGTGGTTGACCCCGACCGGGGTGTATCCGCTGAAGCCGAACAGGCGGTGCAGGGCGTCCCCGATGATCGTCGAGCGCAGGTGCCCGACGGACATCGGCCGCGCCACGTTGGGCGAGGAGATGTCCAGGACGACGCTGCGCCCGCCCCCCTCCTCGCCGCTGCCGAAGCGCTCGGCGAGGCGGGAGAGGTCCTCCATGACCAGCTTGCCGTAGGAAGCCCGGTTGTAGCGGAAGTTCAGGTAACCGCCCTCGGCGCGGGGCTGCTCCAGGAGGCCCAGCGGAGGCATGTGATCGGCCAGGCGGCGCGCGATCTCCTCCGGGCTCCGGCGCAGCTTCGAGGCGAGTGGGAAGCAGGGAACGGCCAGATCGGCGTCAACGCCGGCCGGCGGGGTCGAAACAGCGACCTCCACCGGCTCCCCCAGCCCCTCACGGACCCCCGAGATGATCTGCGCGGCGGCCTCGTCGACGGCGTACGACGGCATGCGGTTACTGCGAGCGCTCGCCCAGGGTCACGTCCACGGTGCGCCGGCTGCCGTCCCGGGCGATCTCGATCCGGACGCGCTGGCCGGGGCGGCGCGCGAACAGCTCGCGGATGAAGTCGTTCCAGTTGCTGACGGGCTTGCCGTCCACGGAGATGACGATGTCCCCGGCGCGGATGCCGGCCCGGGCGGCCGGGCCGTTCTGGTCGACCTCGCGCACGATGATGCCGCGCTCGACCGGCAGGTTGTACTGGCGGGCGATGTTCGCATCCACGTCACCGCCCCAGACGATGCCGACGTAGGGCCGCACCACCCGCCCGCGGCTGATCAGCTGGTCCATGATCGCCCGGGCGGTGTCGATGGGGATGGCGAAGCCGATGCCCTGCGCCTGCTGGACGATGGCGGTGTTGATGCCGATCACCGCCCCCGAGCTGTCGGCGAGCGCCCCGCCGCTGTTTCCGGGGTTGATCGCCGCGTCGGTCTGCACGAGGTTCTCGATGACCAGGTTCGGCACCTGGATGCTGCGGTTCAGCGCGCTGATCACGCCCACCGTGACCGTGTGCCCCAGGCCGAAGGGATTCCCGACGGCCACGGCCATCTGCCCGACCCGCAGGGCGCTGCTGCGGCCCAGCTGGGCCGCGGGGAGGGACTCCGGAGCGTCCACCTTGATCACGGCCAGATCGGAGAAGCGGTCCGTGCCCACGACCTTGCCGGTGTAGCTCTTCCCGGAGAGCAGCGTGACCTTGATCTGCTGGGCGTTCTCCACGACGTGGTTGTTGGTGAGGATGTAGCCGTCGGAGCTGACGATGACCCCCGAGCCGGCCCCCTGCTGCGGGAAGACGCCGAAGAGCGTCTGCACCTGCGCCACCGTGTCGATGTTCACGACGGCCGGACGCACGCGCTCCACGACGCGGATGATCGTCGCCTCCTCCGAGACGAGGGGGGCCGGACCGGCCGGCGGCTGGACCGCGGGCGGGGCCGCGGCCGTCGGCGGGGCGGCGGACGACGCGGCCGGAGGCGCGGTCGCCGTGCGCGCCGCCAGGCTCGGGAAGTACCGCGGGAGCACGGTGTTCCCGAGCATGATGGCCAGCGCGGCGCCGAAGACCAGCACGACGAGGAGCGTGCCGGGAGTAGTGCGGGTGCGCATGATCACTGCCTCCTTCGGAATAACGATACCAGATGGCGGGAACAGGCATAAGGGTGCCCTGCCGTACATCCCCGGTTTCTCGGCGGGCGGCAAGTAGGATATAATCGAGAGACTTCGATTTCAGTCCGCCGGCGAGGCGATCGTGCTCAACTGGCTCCGTCGTCCCAAATACGGCTCGTTGCAGCGGCGGGAGATGCCCGCAGGGATCTGGGCGAAGTGTCCCCGCTGCAGTAACCTCATCTACCGCAAAGAGCTGGAGCGCAGCCTGCGGGTCTGCCCGAAGTGCGCCTATCACCACCGCCTCTCCGCGGAGGAGCGGCTGGCGATCACGCTGGACGAGGACAGTCTCGTCGAGTTCGACGCGACGCTCACCTCCGCCGATCCCCTTACCTTCACCGGCTACGGTCAGAAGCTCCAGGAGGCGCGCCAGAAGACCGGGCGCCCCGAGGCCGTGATTTGGGGGGAGGGCACGATCGAGGGATGGCGCACCGTGGCCGCCGCCCTCGACTTCCACTTCATGGGCGGCTCGATGGGCTCGGCGGTGGGCGAGAAGATCGCCCGCGCCGCGGAGCGCGCCACCGAGGCCCGCCTGCCGCTGATCATCTTCTCCGCCTCCGGCGGCGCGCGCATGCAGGAGGGGACTCTCTCTCTGATGCAGCTGGCCAAGACGAGCGCCGCGGTGGGCCGGCTGCACGACGCCGGGCTGCCCTACGTCTCCGTGATGTGCGACCCGACCACCGGCGGTGTGACGGCGAGCTTCGCCTTCCTCGGCGACGTCATCCTGGCCGAGCCGGGCGCGCTGATCGGCTTCGCCGGCCGCCGCGTCATCGAGCAGACCATCCGGCGCAAGCTGCCGAACGACTTCCAGACCGCGGAGTTCTGCCTGCAGAAGGGCCTCATCGACATGGTCGTCCCGCGCGATGAGCTGCGGCGCACCCTCGCCGGGCTGCTGGCCTTCTTCGGCGGCCCGCGCGTCGCGCCGCCCGCCCCGGAGGCCGCGGCGCAGGAGGCCCAGGCGTGAGCGCGCCGGGCGACGCCGACCGTCAGCTGGCCGAGGTCGAGGCGGAGATCGAGCGGCTCCGCCGCCTCTCCCGCGAGCAGAACCTCTCCCTCGACGGCGAGATCACGGCGCTCGAGGAGCGGGCCGAGCAGCTGCGGCGGACCATCTTCACCAACCCCACCCCCTGGCACATCGTGCAGCTGGCCCGCCATCCCCAGCGGCCGCGCCTCTCCGACTACGTCGCCGCCCTCTTCACGGACGTCTTGGAGCTGCACGGCGACCGGGCGTTCCGGGACGACCCGGCGATGTTCGCCGCCCTGGCCCGGTTCGAGGGCCAGAGCGTGGTGGTCGTCGGCCACAATAAAGGAAAGGACACCAAGGAGAACATCGCCCGGAACTTCGGCATGCCCTACCCGGAAGGCTACCGCAAGGCCCTGCGGGCGATGAAGCTGGCCGAGAAGTTCCGCGTGCCGGTCGTGGCGTTCGTGGACACGCCCGGCGCCTTCCCCGGCGATGCTGCCGAGGAGCGCGGGCAGGCGGAAGCTATCGCCCGGAACATCGAAGAGATGAGCCGCCTGCGCACCCCGGTCGTCGTCGTGATCACCGGGGAAGGCGGCAGCGGCGGGGCGCTGGCCATCGCCGTCGGCGACGTCGTCCTGATGCTCCAGTACGCGGTCTACACCGTCATCACGCCGGAAGGCTGCGCGGCCATCCTCTGGCGCGACAGCACGCGGGCGCCCGAGGCGGCCGCCGCCCTGCGGCTCACCGCCGGCGACCTCCGCCCCCTCGGCATTGTGGACGAGGTCCTGGCCGAGCCGTTCGCGGGGGCGCACCGGGACGCCGAGGCGGTGTACGCCGAGGTGCGCGAAGGGCTGCACCGCCACCTCCCCACCCTCCGACAGGTGCCGCCGGAGGAGTTGGTGAATCGCAGGTATGCGAAGTTCCGGCAGATCGGCGTCCTGCAGGAGAGCTCGCAGAACGGGACGCCCCCGGCGCACACCCGATGAGCGACAACGCGCAGTTCGACTTCGACCAGATCCGCGCGGTGATCAAGCTGGCCGCCGAGTCCGACATCGCCGAGCTGGAGGTAGAATCCCCCACTCTGCGGGTGCTGGTGAAGAAGACGGCGGGCGGCGTGGTGCACGTGAGCGCACCCGCCCTCCAGGCCCCGCGCTCCCCGGCGTCCGCCTCTCCCCCCCACGCCGGCGAGGCCCCCGCGCCGGCCGCGCCGGCGCCCGAGGACAACCACCTCGCGCCGATCACGGCTCCGATGGTGGGGACGTTCTACCGGGCCTCCAGCCCCGACGCGCCGCCCTTCGTCAGCGAAGGCGACGACGTGGAACAGGGCCAGACGGTGTGCATCATCGAGGCGATGAAGCTCTTCAACGAGATCCAGAGCGAGGTGGCCGGCCGCGTCGTGCGCGTCCTCGCCGAGAACGGCGTCCCGGTCGAGTACGGGCAGCCTCTCTTCTTGATCGACCCTTCTTTGAACGGGGCCTGACCCCGCCCGCATGTTCCGCAAGCTCCTGATCGCCAACCGTGGTGAGATCGCCGTGCGCGTCATCCGCGCCTGCCGGGAGCTCGGCATCCGCACGGTCGCGGTGTACTCCGAAGCCGACCGCAACGCGCTGCACGTGCGCCTGGCCGACGAGGCCTTCTGCATCGGGCCGCCGCCGGCGGCCGACTCGTACCTCAACATCCCCAACATCATGAGCACGGCCGAGCTGCTCGGCGTGGACGCCATCCACCCCGGCTACGGCTTCCTGGCCGAGAACCCGCACTTCTCGGAGATCTGCCAGGACGTGAAGATCACCTTCGTCGGCCCCACCCCGCAGGCCATCGCCGCGATGGGGAACAAATCCGAGGCCCGCCAGCGGATGAAGGCCGCGGGCGTTCCCGTGATCCCCGGCAGCGACGGCCCCGTGCGCTCCGACCAGGACGCCCTGGACGCGGCCAAGCGGATCGGCTTCCCCCTCATCGTCAAGGCCTCGGCGGGCGGCGGCGGCCGCGGGATGCGCCTGGTGCACACCCGCGACGATCTGCGGCGCGCCCTCTCGGCGGCCCAGGGCGAGGCGGAGGCGTCCTTCGGGAGCGGGGAGGTCTACATCGAGAAGTACGTCGAGGAGCCGCGGCACATCGAGGTGCAGATCCTCGCCGACACGCACAAGAACGTCATCCACCTCGGGGCGCGGGACTGCTCTATCCAGCGCCGCCATCAGAAGCTGCTCGAGGAGTCCCCGCCCCCTGCCCTGCGGGAGCGCTTCATCCGCGCCCTGGGCAAAGCCGCCACCCGGGCCGCCCACGCCATCGACTACACCGGCGCAGGGACGATCGAGTTCCTGGTGGACCGCGACGGCCACTTCTACTTCATGGAGATGAACACGCGCATCCAGGTCGAGCACCCGGTGACGGAGATGGTCACGGGGATCGACCTGGTCAAGCAGCAGATCCTCGTCGCCGACGGGCAGAAGCTCCCCGTGGCCCAGGGCGACATCGCCTTCCACGGCCATGCCATCGAGTGCCGGATCAACGCCGAGGACCCGAAGCTGGAGTTCCGGCCGGCCCCCGGCACCGTCGCCGCTTTCGTCCCGCCGGGCGGCCCGGGGATCCGCGTGGACACGCACGCCTTCAGCGGGTACGCCATCCCGCCATACTACGACTCCCTGATCGCCAAGGTCATCGCCTGGGGCACGGACCGCGGCGAGGCCATCGCGCGCATGCGCCGGGCCCTCACCGAGTTCGTGATCACCGGGGTCCCGACGACGATCCCCTTCCACCTGCTTGTCCTGGACAACGCCTTCTTCCGGCGGGGGGAGGTCTACACGAACTTCGTGCAGCGCCGGATCGACCTGGCCTCGCTGTAGGACGGCGCAGACCCTCCCATGCACCTGAGCGTGCTCCTGATCAGCTCGGTCCTGCTGCTCGCGCCGGCGCCCGCCCCTACCTCGAGCCGGCTCCACCACTGGCGGACGGGCCCGGTCACGCTGGACGCGGCGCTGCTAGGGGTCGGTCCCGGCACGGCGCTCATCGTCACGGAGGACCACACGGTCGAGCGCCACCACGAGAACCAGCTGGCGGTTCTGCAGGCCCTGAAGCAGCAGGGCCGGCGCGTCAGCGTAGGGTTCGAGTTCCTCGCCTTTCCGTATCAGGGCTGGGTGGACCGGTACGTCCGGGGCGAGCTGCCCGACGAGGCGTTCACGCACGCGGTGCGGTGGGGCGGCACTCCCTTCGCCTGGTACAAGCCGCTCATCCTCTTCCCCAAAGACGCCGGAGGCGAGGCGGTGGCCCTCAACGCTCCCGAGCAGGTGACGAGAGCATTGGCCCAGCGCGGGGTGGACGGTCTGACCGCGGAGGAGCGCGCCCTCCTGCCGCCCGGCTTCACGCTGGGGAGCGGCGCCTACTTCGAGCGGTTCGCCGAGACGATGCGGCAGGATCACGGCGCCATGCCCGAGCAGGCGCTGGCCAACTTCTTCGCCGCGCAGAGCGCGTGGGACGATACGATGGCCTGGCAGGCCGCCCGCTACCTGGCCGCCCATCCCGAGCAGGTCCTCGTCATCATCGTCGGCGACGTGCACGGGGCGTACGGCGGGGGGCTGCCGGACCGGCTGTGGGCGCGCGGCGTGACCCGGACCGTGGTGATCTCTCAGGTGGATGCCTCGGGACTCGACGACGCGGCGGTGGCCGCGGTCCTGGCGCCGCATCCGGCGTACGGACCGCGCGCCGACTTCATCTGGATCACGGGCCGCTAGCCCATCCTAGCGCAGCGCGATCCCTGTTCGCTGCAGGGCGATGGCCGCGGCGCCCACCGCGCCGACGTCGTCGCCGAGGGCCGCCGGCACGATCTCGCAGTCGCGCCCCGGCCGCTCGAAGGCTCTGGCCTTCGCGATGCGCCGCACGGGCTCGAACAGCAGCGCACCCGCCCGGCTCACCCCGCCGCCGATGATGATGCGCCGGGGATTGAAGAGGTTGAGGAGGTTGGCCACGCCCACGCCCAGATAGGTCGCGGCCCGGTTGAAGATCTCGAGGGCGACGGCATCCCCTGCCCGGGCAGCCGCCTCGACGTGCTGGGCGCCGATCGCCGCCGGATCTCCGCGGGCCATCTGCAAGAGCGCACTCGGGCGCCCCGCCTCCACCGCCTCCCGCGCCATCCGGCCGATCGCGGTGCCGGAGGCCAGCGCCTCCAGGCATCCGGTGCTGCGGCCGCAGAAGCAGGCCGGGCCGTCGACGTCGATCGTCATGTGCCCGACCTCGCCCGCGGTGCCGCTCACCCCGTGCACCAGGCGGTCGCCGATGATGATCCCGCCCCCGATGCCGGTGCTGACCGTCAGGTAGATCAGGTCGTGGACCCCACGCCCGGCGCCCACCCACCACTCGCCCACCGCCGCCGCGTTCGCGTCGTTCTCCACGAAGACCGGAACGTGGAGGCGCGCCGTAAGCAGCTCCGCGAGAGGGACGTTGTGCCATCCTTCCATGTTGGGAGGCTCGAAGACGACGCCGGTGTCCGGATCGAGCGGGCCGGGGGCCCCCACCCCCACCGCGGTGACGTCGCGCAGGGTGAGGCGGCTGTCGCGCAGCACCGCACGGACGCCATCTTCGGCAGCGGCGAGCACGGGCTCGACGCCCCGGGACGGCGTGTCGGCCCGGCGGCGGGCGACGACGGCGCCGTCCAGTCCGACCGCGGCGGTGAGGATCTTCGTCCCGCCGATGTCCACGGCCAGCACGTATGTGGCCACAGCACTCTCCTTATCCCCGCCCGCAGGGGATTCCCGCCGCCCCGTCCGAATGAAGTATGGCCGGCATGCCGCCGGCTGGGGGTGTGCGCGATGCCGTCCGGATTCCTGTCCTCGCTGGCCTTCTTCATCGCTCTGGCCATCGTCGGGATCTTCATCCTCACCTCGGCGATCAAGGTCGTCCGCGAGTACCAGCGGCTCATCGTCTTCCGCCTGGGCAAGTCGATCGGGCAGAAGGGGCCGGGGCTCGTCTTCCTCTGGCCGGTCATCGACAAGGCGGTCTGGGTAGACCTGCGGGAGTTCTTCCTGGAGATCCCCAGCCAGACGTGCATCACCAAGGACAACGCGCCGATCAACATCGACTTCCTGATCTACTTCAAGGTCTTCAATCCCGAGTACTCGGTGATCCAGGTCGCGGACTTCGCCGGCGCGGCGCGCGGCATCGCCACCACGACGCTCCGCGCGGTGGTCGGCGACATCAGCCTGGACGACGTGCTGGCCAAGCGCGAGCAGATCAACCAGGTGCTGCGGGCCAAGCTCGACGAGGTCACGGAGCGCTGGGGCGTCAAGGTGACCACGGTCGAGATCCGGGAGATCCTGCCGCCGCGCGAGGTGCAGGAGGCGATGACCAGGCAGATGTCGGCGGAGCGCAGCCGGCGCGCGGTGGTGACCGAGGCCCTGGGTAACCGGGAGGCCGCGGTGACGGTGGCCGAGGGCCAGAAGCAGGCGGCGATCCTGAAGGCGGAGGGCGACCGTCAGGCCGCGATCCTGCGCGCCGAGGGCTTCTCGCTGGCCCTGGACAAGATCTTCTCCGTCGCGCAGCACATCGACAGCAAGACGCTGACCCTGCAGTACCTCGAAGCGCTGAAGGCGCTCGGGGAAGGACCGGCCACCAAGTTCATCTTCCCGCTGGAGTTCACCAAGCTGCTCCAGCCGCTCGGCGACATGATCGCGGAAAAGAAGTCCTAGCCGGCCGGCTAGAGGATGGCCTGCTGCGTCTGGGGGTCGAAGAGGTGCATCTTGCGCATGTCCAGGACCACCTCGATCGACTGCCCCATGCGGGCCTGCGTGTGCGCGTCCACCCGGGCGACGATGGAGTGTGACCCCACGGTCAGGTAGAGGATGACGTCCGAGCCCAGCGGCTCGTGGACGTCGACGGTGGCCCGGATGGTGGAGCCGGGGGCCGCCGGTCCGGCCAGGGCCTTGTCCTGGATGTCCTCCGGCCGGATGCCGAAGACGACGGGCTTCCCGCTCCATGCTCGAACCGTGCTCTCGTGCTCTTTGGGAACGGTCACCTGAAACCCATCAGCGGTGACGCGATACCCCCCCGTCCCATCGGCGATCGCCCCGTCGATGAAGTTCATCGCCGGGCTGCCGATGAAGCCGGCCACGAACTGGTTGGCGGGCTTCTCGTAGAGGTTGAGCGGCGCGTCCACCTGCTGCACCAGCCCATCCTTCATCACCACGATGCGGTCGCCCATCGTCATCGCCTCGGTCTGGTCGTGCGTGACGTAGACCGTCGTGGTCTGCAGCCGGGCGTGGAGCTTCTTGATCTCGGCGCGGGTCTGGACACGCAGCTTGGCGTCGAGGTTGCTGAGGGGCTCGTCCATCAGGAAGACCTGCGGCTCCCGCACGATGGCCCGCCCGAGGGCCACGCGCTGGCGCTGGCCGCCGCTGAGCTGCTTGGGCTTGCGGTCCAGCAGCCCCTCGATCCCCAGCATCCCCGCCGTCTCCTTCACCCGCCGGTCGATCTCCGTGCGGGGATACTTGCGCAGGCGCAGCCCGAAGGCCATGTTGTCGTAGACGGTCATGTGCGGATAGAGGGCGTAGTTCTGGAAGACCATGGCGATGTCGCGGTCCTTGGGGGGGACGTCGTTGACGCGGCGCTCACCGATGAAGATGTCTCCCGCGGTGACCTCCTCGAGGCCGGCGATCAGGCGCAGGGCCGTAGTCTTGCCGCAGCCCGAGGGGCCGACCAGCACCGTGAACTGCTTGTCGGGGATCTCCAGCGAGACGTCGTTGACCGCCGTGACCGCCCCAAACTTCTTCGTCACGTTCCCCAGCTGCACGCGCGCCACTATCCCGCCCCCGTTTCGGCCAGCCGCTGCTTGAGGTCCTCGATCACCGCCACCGGCGTCGGGTCGACGCCGCGCAGCAGCGCCAGGTACCAGCTCGCCAGATCGCCGGCCGCGATGACCGACAGCAGCCGCGCAAGCGCACCGTCGCCTTCGCCGGTGAACTCATCCACCCCTGCGGCTCTGCGGAAAGCCAGCTCCTTCGTGATGTCCACGCGCTGCCGCAGCCGGGCGGGGTCGTGCGGGTCCCTCAGGATGATGACGTGGATGCTCCGGGCCAGCGCCGGATCGAGCCCCCAGCCCACCGTTTCGTTGTGGTTGAGCTCGGGGAAGGTGTTCCAGACGGCGAAGGTCTTGGCGTTCTCGTTGAACTGGTCCTTCCAGCGCTGGGCGGCCGGCTCGAAGAAGGGTGAGGCGCTGTAGACGGCCGGGATCCGTCCGACCAGGCGCTCCGCAAGCGCCCGGGCGGCGGGATCGTCCCCGTCCGGCCCCAGACGCTGCAGGGTCCGCTCCAGAACCGTCACCGCCTCCCGCGCCTCCGCCTCGAACGACCGGACCACGCCCGCGCGGGAGAGCAGGGCCAGCATCGGGAGGAAGAGGTACGGCAGCGCCGCGCGGGGCGGCAGGCCGCCCGGCACGACGACCGTGGGATGGCCGCGCTCCCGGGCGCGCCGCAGCAGCTCGCCCCCGGAGGTCACGGCCACGCACCGCGCCCCGGCCGCCGCGGCCGCGTCGTAGGCGGTCAGCGTCTCCTCGGTGTTGCCGGAGTAGCTGCAGGCGAAGACGAGCGAGCGCGGACCGACGAACGAGGGCGCCCGGTACTCCTTCGCGGAGATCACCGGGATCGGCGCGACGTCGTAAAGCACCGCGCGCAGGAGGTCTCCCCCGATCCCCGATCCGCCCATCCCGAGGGCGACGATCTGCTCCGGCCGCTCCGGGCGCGGCTCGGGACGGACGGGCAGCGACCAGGCCTCGGCACACATGCGGGGGAGGCGGAGGATGAGTTCGAGCATCCCCGACGGATCTTTCCGCCGACGCTCGTCGGGTTTCGAGAACTCCATGGAAGTACTGGTGGTGTTCGGCGGCGCCCCGAGCCCCCCTGCCTGGCCTTCCGGCGGCGCCCGGCCCTCAGCGGCAGGGTGCGTCGGGGACGACTCGAAGTGGAGTTCAGCATGGGACCGACGAAGCCCGCGCGCGCGGTGCGCCTCAGCGGCAGCGAGCTGCGCCGCCTGCTCGAGCTGCGCGAGCTGATCAAGGTCGAATCGTTCCGACTCCCCGCCGCCCGCCAGCGGGAGCTGCTGGAGCTCCTCGAGCGCTCGCGGCCGTGGCGCACGCCCCCGCCGCCGCTGCCCGAGATGTCGCGGGCGGAGCTGGCGCGCGCGATCAGCTGGCGGCTGGGCACGGTCTCCCTGCCCGTCGCCGCGATCGCCGCCGAGGTGCTGAAGCGGCCGCCGCAGCGGAGGAGCCGTCGATGAGCCTGTCAGGGTGACAGAGCGCGCGCGAGCAGCCCGCGCCAGAGCCGGGCAAGGGCGAGCGGGGTGGTCCGGTTCAAGCGGGCGTGGCGTGCATCCGCGGTGACGACGAGACGTCCCCGCCAGAGCACTCCGGCTTCGCCGGCGGTCGTCCCGACACGGAGCTCGTCGGAGCGGAGGCCCTCACGCAGGTAGCGGTCGAGGCGCCCGGCGATGATCTCCGCCCGCCGGACGGCCGACAGCCCCCCGCCTTCCTCCCGGATCCGCAGCACCACCTGGCCGTTCACGAGCACCTCCCCCACCCGGATCCCGGACTGCTCCGCGGGGCGGGCTGTGACCGCGTGCGGCGGCCTCGAATCCCCCGCCGCTCCGATCCTGAAGGGAAGCGGCTCGGTCAGCAGCGCCTCGCGCGCGGTCAGGCGGGCCTGGGCTGTGTACTGCCCCGGGGCCGCCGGCGCCCCCGCCGCATCCCGCTGGTCCCACTCCATCTCGAACGTCCGCGTCGCCCCGGCCTCCAGCCGAAGGCGCGTCAGGACCTGCAGGAACGCCCTGCCGGCGGACCACCGCCAGACCTCGCGGCCGTTCCGAAGGA
>DASUAK010000252.1:0-6269 GCA_035763845.1 bacterium
GCGAACCTCAGCGCCCGCGCGTACTGGGCCGCCGCCTCGCGGTGGGCGCCGAGTGCCGCCGCACGAACCGCCGCGGCCTGCGCGTACTCGAGGACGGCGTCCCGCTCCCCGGCGGCCTCGGCATGATGCGCCAGCCGGGCCACGTCCGCCCGGCCGGCCGGCGAGGAGCGAAGGGCGGCCAACACCGCGCGGTGGAGCGCGACCTGCCGCAGAGGAGGGATGGCTTCCAGCAGGGCGCCGCGGGCCAGCTCGTGGCGGAACACGAGCATCGACTCCTGCCGGCGGAGCATGCCGGCCGCCACGCACTCGTCCAGGGCATCTGCGTCGGTGCCGGCGACCGCAGCGACCAGACGCGGCTCCAGGCGGGCGCCGATGACGGCCGCCGTCTCCAGAACCCTGCGTCCCGCCGGCGATAGCCTGCCGGCGCGCGCGAGCACGGCATCCCGCACGGTCACGGGGATGCCGGGAGCACCGCTCGCCAGCACCTCGGTGAGGAAGAACGGATTGCCTCCGGTGAGACGATACAGCTCGGCCGGATCGTGATCGCTGCCAAGGGCCATCGTGCGGACCGCGGACTCGGAGAGGCGCGGCAGCGCCATCCTCCGGACTCCCGCCGTCGTGGCCAGGTCGCCGAGGACCGTGGTCAGCGGGTGCCTCCCGTCGATCTCGTCGTCACGGTAGGTGACGACCAGCAGCGCCCGCGTGCGCTGGATCCGCCGCCCCAGGAATTGGAGGAGGTCGAGGGTCGCCTCGTCGGCCCACTGGGCGTCCTCGAAGACGACCAGGGTAGGGGCTTCGCCGGTCTCGCGCAGGAAGGTCTGGAAGACCTCGCCGCGCGGGGCGGCCGCGTCGAGGAGCGCGATGGCTCCGGGGGCGAGCCCGCCGACGTCCAGCATGGGGCCGAGCGGACGCGGCGTGGACAACGGATCGCAGGCGCCCGCGGCGACCCGGGCGATGCCTTCGACGGACTGTCCGAAGACGCGCAGCAGTACGGTCTTCCCGATGCCGGCCTCGCCGGCGACGAAGACGAGGCTGCCGCGGCCCGACGCCGCCTCGCTGAGATGCGCCTTGAGGTCTTTGATGAACGATTCCCGTTCGAGGAGTTTCATTTGCATCAGTATACGTTCTGCGACCCCCGCGGGCCATCCAATCCGAGGCGCGCCGCTTCGCGGGCCACGTCGGTGCGGGTGGGCCATTTCCGGACGTCCTTCGGCCCAAGATAGGGAACTCTCCCCATGCGCGGCGGTACGCAGGGTTGCTACGCTTTCTGCGATCTTCGAAACCAGTCCTGCCCGCGAAAGGGGACCACGATGCCGCGATACGTGATCGAACGAAACCTGCCCTCCGGGCTCAGTGAGGCCGACATCGACGCGGCCGCCCGGCGCGCGGTCGCCGTGAACAGCGCGCTGGAGGGCGTGCGCTGGATCCACAGCAACCTCGCGATCGACCGCAGCAAGTTCTTCTGCGAGTACGATGCGCCGAGCGCGGAGGCCGTGCGCGAGGCGGCGCGCCTGGCCGAGATCCCCTGCGACACCGTCACGGAAGTCCGCGAGGTCCATCCCGACGCCTACATCAGGCGATCCTGGTAAGGAGGAGCAGAACATGCGCAGCTTCATCTGGTTGGTGATCGCCGTCCTCACGATGCCCCTGCTCGTCGCACCCGCCGCCCTGTCGGCGGAAGCCACCCTGGCCCCGGAGGTGATCGCGCAGATCGCCAGAGCGCGATCGGCAACGCTGAAATACGCGGGCAATCTTGCCCAGGCGAAGGCGGACGGCTACATGATCATCACGCCCATGATCCCCAACATGGGCTATCACTTCCTCAATCCGAAGATCGAGGGCTTCGACGTCACGAAGCCGCCGATCCTCGTCTACGTCCGCACCGACGGCCGCTGGCAGCTCGTGGCCGTGGAGTGGGTGTTCCCGAAGCGCCCCGCCGCCGCCCCGCTGAAGGGCGCGCGCTACGGCTCGTTCGGAGCGGCCTGCCACTATGTGGACGGCTCGTTCGTCACGGCGGCTGCGGAGAGCGCCTGCGCGAAGACGAACGCCAGGACCGGCGCGGCCTTCAACTTCTGGCACCCGCCGCTGGTCACCCTGCACATGTGGATCTGGCACCCGAACCCCAACGGCGTCTTCGGCGAGTTCAATCCGCTGCTGACGCCGTACAACAACGACTAGAGTCATCAGGGGAGGGCTCCGGCCCTCCCCTGATCCGCTCCTCATGCGCGCGTTGATCGTTCTGCTCATCATCGCGGCCGGCTCCGGCCTGCCGGCGGCCGCTGCCGCGCCCGAGCCCTTCGCCTCCCCCACGCTCGTCATCGTCGAGATGCACGACTTCCGCTTCCGGCCCTCGGTCATCCGGATCCCGCCGGGGCGCCCGGTGATCCTGCGGTTGATCAATCGCGGACAGCTCGCCCACCAGATGCAGTCGCGGGCGTTCCTCGAGACGCCGGTGACGATCGTCTCCGGCGGGAGTTACGTCGAGGCGCCCGGCCTGGAGATCTTCCGGCTGCAGCCGGGCGCGCAGGGAGACCTGCGCTTCACCCCGCGGGCCCGCGGGCGCGTCCGGTTCACCTGCACGATCGAAGGGCACGCCGAGGCGGGGATGATCGGTACGTTTGACCTCCGTTGAGCGCGGTGCGCGCATCCCCGCCGGTCCGCGGCCAGACGCGTCTCCTCGGGGGAAAGGACACTGAGGCCTGTGACATGAGAGTGCGGGGTATCACAGGAGTGCAGCGACCACGGCCACAGCGTCCGGAACCCGGCGGACGTATGTTGAGGCACATGACGACTCGGACCGGATGGTTGGGACACAAGGAGATACCGCAGCCGGCGCTCGTGCGGCGCGAGCGCCTCGGACCGCGCGTGGACTGGCTGGACTGCATGCTCGCCCTCTGGATCGCCGAGGCCATGCTCGAAGCCGAAGGCGAGGACCGCTAGGAGGAGGCTTCCCCGGCCTCCGCGAAGGCTCTTAGCGTCGCATAGTTCGTTCCCTCTACAACCTTCCTCACGCTGCGCACCGAATGTCCCTGGATTCGGAGCGTCGTGATCACGCATCCGTTCGCGGATCGTTTGCACGTGCCGGACCGCCGAAACCCTACGACGCGGCCTCGCCGCGTCATGTTTCTTTCAGAGGGGGTGATCGGGTGAAGCACGCCATCACGGTGACGGTGAACGGGGTCACGCACCGCCACGAGGTCGAGGCTCGCCTGCTGCTCGTGCACTACCTGCGGGAGGTCCTCGGCCTCACCGGGACGCACATCGGGTGCGACACGACCAACTGCGGCGCCTGCACGATCCTCTTCAACGGGATGACGGCGAAGTCGTGCAATCTCCTGGCCGTCCAGGCCGATCGGGCAACGATCCTCACCGTGGAAGGGCTCGCCCAGGACGGGCGGCTGCACCCCATCCAGGAGGCCTTCTGGGAGGAGCACGGCCTGCAGTGCGGTTTCTGCACGCCGGGGATGATGATCTCCGCCCTGCAGATCCTGGAGCGGCATCCTACGCCCACCGACGAGCAGATCCGGCATGGGCTGGACGGCAACCTCTGCCGGTGCACCGGCTACCAGCACATCGTGAACTCCGTGCGCACGGCGTCACGCCGGCTCAAGGAAGAGGCCGCGCCGGCGATCCCCGCCGCGGCCGATCCGGCGCAGGGCGCGCCCAGGAAGGAGGGACGCTGATGGCGGTGACCAAGCTGTTCGGCGCCAGGGTCAAGCGACGGGAGGATCCCCGCCTCATCGCCGGCAAGGCGACCTACACGGACGACGTCAAGCTCCCCGGGCTGCTGCATGCGGTGATCGTGCGCAGCCCGCATGCCCACGCCCGGATCAGGTCGATCGATCTCTCTGCGGCGCGCGACACCCCCGGGGTCGTCGCGGCCTTTACCGGCAGCGACCTGGACGGCAAGGTGGGCCCGCTGCCCTGCGCCTGGCTGCTGCCCAACGCGGACCTGAAGACGCCGGCCCATCCGGCCATCGCGACCGATCGCGTGCGCTATACCGGCGATGCCGTGGCCGTCGTCATCGCCGACGATCGCTACCGCGCCCGCGACGGTGCGGACAGGGTCAGGGTCGAGTACGAGATGCTCCCGGTGGTGACCGAAGCGGAGGAGGCGGTGCGGAGCGGAGCCCCGCTTCTGCACGATCAGGTTCCCGGCAACGTCGCCTTCCGCTGGAAAGTCGCCGGCGGCGACGCCGCGGCGGCGTTCACCCAGGCCGACAGGGTGATCGCCCAGCGCTTCGTCAATCAGCGGCTCATCCCGAATCCGATGGAGACGCGGGGCGCGGTGGCCGACTACAACCCGAACACCGGTGAGCTGACGCTCTGGGTCACCTCGCAGAATCCCCACATCCACCGCGTGATCCTGTCCGGCGTGCTGGGGATCCCCGAGCACCGTCTCCGGGTCATCTCGCCCGAAGTGGGTGGGGGATTCGGCAGCAAGATCTTCGTCTACCCCGACGAGGCCATCGCCGCCTTCTGCTCCCGCGAGCTCGGAAGACCCGTCAAGTGGATCGAGGACCGCAAGGAGAACTACCTGGTCACCGCACACGGCCGCGATCACGTGACCGACGTCGAGCTCGCCCTGCGGGCCGACGGCACGCTGCTCGGCCTGCGCGGGCGGACGTACGCCAACCTCGGTGCCTACCTGTCCACCGCGGCCCCCGGAGTGCCGACCATCCTCCACGGATTGATGCTGTCGGGCTGCTACACGCTCCCTGCGGTGGACTACGAGGTCCTCGGCGTCCTCACGAACACGGCGCCGGTGGACGCCTACCGCGGCGCGGGCCGGCCGGAAGCCACCTTCATCCTGGAGCGGCTGATGGATCTGGCCGCCATGGAGCTCAAGCTCGACCCTATCGAGATCCGGCGCCGGAACTTCATCCGCAAGGAGCAGTTCCCGCACACCGTCGTCACGGGGATCACCTATGACAGCGGGGATTACGAGCAGGCGCTGGACATGGCCCTGGGGATGCTGGACTATGCGGCCTGGCGCGAGCGCCAGCAGCGGCGGCCGGCCGACGGCAAGCTCATCGGCATCGGGGCCAGCACCTACGTCGAGATCTGCGGCCTCGGGCCGTCGCCGGTCGCGGGCGCGGTCGGCTTCCAGGGGGGGCTGTGGGGGAGCGCCGTGATCCGCGTGCACCCCACGGGGAAAGTGAACGTCTTCATCGGCGAGAAGCCCCACGGGCAGGGTGAGGAGACGACGTTTGCCCAGATCGTCGCCGACGAGTTCGGCATGCCGATCGACGACATCCAGGTCGTCTACGGCGACACGGCGATCACCCCGATGGGGTGGGGGACGTACGGGAGCCGCACGACGCCCGTCGGCGGAGGGGCCTGCACCGTGGCCGCCCGCAGGATCGTGGAGAAGGCGCGGAAGATCGCGGCCCACATGCTCGAAGCCCCGGAGCCCGACATCCGCTTTGAGAACGGCCGCTTCTTTGTCGAGGGTTCCCCGGCGCGCGCGAAGACGTTCCAGGAGGTGACCCTGCAGGCGTATCTGGCCTGGAGCCTTCCGCAGGGGGTGGAGCCGGGCCTGGAGGCGACCGCGTTCTACGATCCGCCGAACTTCACCTATCCCTTCGGCACCCACCTCTGCACGGTCGAGGTGGATGCCGAGACCGGGCGGGTGGAGATCACGAACTACATCGCCGTGGACGACTGCGGCCGGGCGATCAACCCGCTGATCGTGGACGGCCAGGTGCACGGCGGGATCACGCAGGGGCTCGCGCAGGCGCTGTTCGAAGCGGCCGTCTACGATGACCAGGGCCAGCTGCTCACGGGGACGATGATGGATTATGCCGTGCCCAAGGCCTCCCAGGTTCCGGTCTACGCGACGGCCCGGACGGAGACGCCGTCGCCGCACCATCCGCTGGGGGTGAAGGGCGTCGGGGAAACGGGCACCATCGCCTCGACGCCGGCGGTGGTCAATGCGGTGCTCGATGCGCTGCGGCCCTTCGGCATCCGGCACCTGGACATGCCGCTCACGGCGTCCCGCATCTGGGAAGCCATCCAGCAGGCCCGAGCGACACAGCAGGGGGTGAAGCCATGATCCCGGCGGAGTTCGAGTACCATGCGCCCGCGTCCGTCTCGGAGGCGCTGCAGCTGCTGACCTCCCTGCCCGACGCCCGGCTGCTCGCCGGGGGACACAGCCTGCTGCCGCTGATGAAGCTGCGCCTCGTCACGCCCGCGCACCTGATCGATCTGGGCGGGATCGACGGGCTGCGCGGCGTCACGGACGGCGGCCCCATCCTCACCATCGGCGC
>DASUAK010000253.1:0-5069 GCA_035763845.1 bacterium
TCGCGGCTCTGGCCGTACTTCTCCTGGATCTTCCCGACCAGGATGTCGTAGCTGCCCTCGATCTGGTCGAGCTCGTCGTCGGTCAGCTTGCCCCACTGCTGCTTGATCTCGCCCCGGATCTGCTTCCACTTGCCCATCAGAGCGTCACGATTCATGAGCACACTCCTCCACGCTGGGTTACAAGAGATTTCCCCGGCGTTCGCCCGAGGCAAACGCGGGGGACCAGTTGCGCCGGGAGGAGGCGCTGGAGACACGCCCCGACGGCTTGACTACATCATCTTCGTCAGCGTCTCGACGACCCGCGGATCGAAGTGCTTGCCGGCCTGGGACGCGATATACGCGCGGGCCTGCTCTTCCGGCCAGGCCTTGCGGTAGGGGCGGTCCGAGCGCAGGGCGTCCCACACGTCGGCCACCGCGAAGATCCGCGCCGCCAGGGGGATCTGCTCGCCCTTCAGCCCCTGCGGATAGCCTGTGCCGTCCCACTTCTCATGGTGGTAGAGCGGAATGTCCAGGGCGTGCCGCAGGTGCGGGATCGGGTTGAGCAGCTGGAAGGCGAAGACCGGGTGCTGGCGCATGATCTCCCACTCGCGCTCGTCGAGCGGTCCCGGCTTCAGCAGGATGCTGTCGGGGATGCCCATCTTCCCGATGTCGTGCAGGAGGCCGCCGCGCCGGATCTGGATCATCTCTTCCTGACGGACGCCCATCTCGCGCGCCAGGCGCAGGGTGAGCTCGGTGACGCGCTGAGTGTGGCCTTCCGTCTCTTTGTCGCGCAGGTCGAGGGCGCGCGACCAGCCTTCCAGCGTGGTGTCATAGGCTACGGTCAGGTCGACGTTCGCCTGCTGCAGATCGCTGACCAGCGTTGCGTTGTCGATGGCAATGGCCGCCTGTCCGGTCAGGGTGCCGAGGAAGGACTGCCACTCGGGATCCGGAACCAGGGGGGCGCGGTGGAACAGCTCGAGGACGCCCTTCACCTCGCCCTTGGCGATCAGCGGGCAGGCCGCGTAGGTCACGAACCCTTCCTCGAGGAGCAGCGGGGAACGCTGGAACTCGCCGGGTGAGGCGGTCAGGTCGGGGATGATGATGGTGCGGCGCTCCGCGGCGGCCTTCCCCGCATACCCCCGGCCCAGCTGCAGCCGGGAGTGCTGCAGCGCGGCGGTGCGGAAGCCGCGCGCGGCGATGTGCTCCAGCGTCCGCGACGCTTCGTTGAGCAGCAGGACGTCCGCCGCGTCCACGCCCAGCGTGGTGGTGACCTTGTCCAGGAAGACGTTCAGGGTGACGCGCACGTCCATCGAGCTCGTGATCGCGGTATCGATGTCGTGCAGGGCCTGCAGCTGCTCCAGCCGGCGGTGGGCTTCCTCGAAGAGGCGGGCGTTGTGGACGGCGCTCGCCGCCTGGGCCGCGAACAGGGCGAGCAGCCGCACGTCGTCGTCGGTGAAGCGGCGGTCCCGCTCGGCGCGCTCGCTGACGCTCAGCACCCCGATCAGCTCGCCGCGATACAGCATCGGCACCCCGATCGCCGAGCCGATGCCGAAGCGATCGGCTTCCTCGGTGCGGCCGTCCCACCGGCCGTAGTCGTGGACGATCATCGGGCGCCGCTCCCGGGCCACGACGCCGGCCAGCCCGGCCGAGAGCGGGCGGCGGGACCCGACCACGAAGGGGAAGCCGCGCGTGACGACCAGTTCGAGCTCCTCCCGCTCGCCGTCGTAGAGGTGGATGGCGCCGCCTTCGACGCCGAGCAGCGTGCCGGCCCGGTCGATCACGGCCTGCAGCACCCCGCGCAGGTCCTGGTGCATGGCCAGGACCTGGGCCGTGTCGTACAGCGCTTCGAACTCCCCGGCCCGCCGGAGGCTCTCCTCGAACAGGCGCGCATTCTCCATCGCTGCGGAGGCCTGATGCGCGAACGCCTGATACATGTCCACGCGGGCCCCCTCGAAGAACTCCGGCCGGTCGCTGTACAGGGCCAGCACGCCGAGGGGGCGGTTCCGGCTGATCAGGGGGAACGCGCCGCCGGATCTGAAGCCGTGGGCCGTGAACCGCGCCGCGTTCTCCGGGGGCAGCTCCTGCTCGGGGCGCGTCACGATCACGGGGAACCCCGTGCGCAGAGCCCGCGCGGACGGCGTCTCCCGGTCGAGGGGAACATTCCAGCGCAGCTGCAGCTCTCTGGTGTACGCGTCCGAGGGTGCGGCGCTGAGGATGGTGATCTGGCCGTCGCTTTCCGGGCGGCCGACCCAGGCCAGGGCGGCGCCGAACATCCTCATCGCGGTCGAGGCGATGAACTCCGCCAGCTCCTGCACGCGGAGACTCTGGGAGAGCTTCTGGGCGCTGGCGTACAGCGTGGTCAGCGTCTGCAGCTGCTGGAGGATCTGCTCCTCGGTGCGCCGCCGCTCGGTGACGTCGCGGAAGCTCCAGATCCGCCCGACCGAGACACCGTTGATCCGCTGCGGCTGCGAGTAGCGCTCGAAGACCCGGCCGTCGGCGAACTCGATGACGTCGTACGAGGTGGCGTCCGGGGTCGCATAGAGCTCGCGGATCTTCGCCTGGAAGGCACCCGGGTCCTTGAGCTGCTCCAGCACGAACCTGACGGCTTCGGCGTCGTCGCGCCGCTCCATCACCTCTCGCGGGATCCGCCACATCTCCACGAACCGCTGGTTGAAATCCACGATGCGCCCGGTCCCGTCCACGACGAGGATGCCGTCCGTCGTGGACTCCAGCGTCGCCCGGAGCACGGACAGCGATTGGGCCAGCTCCTCCTCCGCCTGCACGCGCTTGGTCACATCGCGAGCGACGCCCTCGATGGCGGTGAGGCGGCCCTCGCCGTCCCGCACAGGCACAAGTTTCAGTTCGGTCCAGATCAACCCGCCGTTCTTGTGGAGCCATCGCAGGGTGAGCGTCCCGTGCGGTGCCTGGGCCGTGCGGATGATGCGTTCGAGAACCGGCCGGTCCTCAGGGTGCACGATCTTCACCCCGAGCTCCGGATCGGCGTAGTGCTCTTCGGGTGTGTATCCGACAATGGCCGTGGCGGAGGGGCTGACGTACTGGAAGCCCGGGGCCGGCAGGAGCTGATAGCGGAAGATGAGGTCCTGGGCGTGCTCCGTCAGCATGCGGAAGCGGCCTTCGCTCTCGCGCAGTGCCTGCTCCGCCTGCCGGCGGGCGGTGATGTCCCGGACGTTCACGACGACGGCCTCGACGTCCGGCTGGTCCAGGAGGTCATGCGCGACGACCTCGGCCCAGATCCAGCTCCCGTCCCCCTGCCGGATCCTGAACTCCCCGCGGCCCGCCTCCTCGGTCGATCTCCGCGTGGAGACGAGCTCGATGGCCAACGGCAGCTCCTCGGGGTGGACGAGGTCGAGGATGCTCCGCCCGGCCAGGGTGCCCGGGAGCGAGCCCAGGACGCGCAGGGTCGAGGGGCTGGCGTACTGGATCAGGCCGTCGGCGGAGAGCAGGATGATCGCGTCGCTGCTGTGCTCGACGAGGGCCTGAAACAGCGCCTCCCCGCGCCGGAGGGCGGCGTGAGCCTGCTTGAGGCCGGTGACGTCGCGCGTGACGGCCAGCACGGCGACGATCTCGTTTCCGCGGTCCCGCACCGGGACGATGTGGCTCTCCATCGAGCGGCGCGTCCCCTTGAGGCCGACCATCCCGAACTCCAGGGTGCCGCTGTGGCCCTCGAAGGCCCGCCGGTGCAGGTCGAGGAAGGCGGGACGGTCCTCCGGGACGATGAGGGGCAGCACGGAGCGGCCGATGACCTCGGCGCGGTCGTCCGCCTCGATCATGCGCAGCCCGGCCCGGTTCATCTCCAGCACGGTATGGTCCCGGGCCAGGAGCTTCACGCACTCGGGCTCGGTGTCGATGAGCGCCTTGAGCAGGCGGTCTGATTCCGAAAGCGTCAGCATCACGCCGGGGCGAACCCCGATGACCCCCTTTCGCCCGGAGCGCTAAAAAACGACTCTGGCTCTACCGTACCCATGCACGGGGAGCTTCAGGCCGTGGCCTTCCCCGACTCGAGCAGGTAAGGAACAGCGTCTGTGCCAATCACAGTGATCGGAATGGCCCCACGTGTCCACGACCTCCTCACGATCGGCCGGCTCCCGCCGGGGCCGCTGAACGCCCTCACCGACGTCCCCGGGGTGCGGGTGGGACATGCCGCGGTGCTCGGCGGCCGGCTGCGGACGGGCGTCACCGCCGTGCTCCCCCATGCGAGGAACCCGTACCGGGAGCGGGTTACCGCCGCCGCGGCCGTGCTGAACGGATACGGAAAATCGATCGGGCTGATGCAGGTTGAGGAGCTCGGCACCCTCGAAACGCCGGTCCTGCTGACGAGTACGCTGAACGTGCCGCGTGTCGCCGACGCCCTCCTTTCGTACATGTTCGAGCAGGATCCCGAGATCGGGGACACCGAGACGGTGAACCCGGTGGTGCTGGAGTGCTTCGACGGATACCTCAGCGACGCGCGGGCCCGGGCCGTGGGCGAGGCGCAGGTCCGCGAGGCGATCCGGTCGGCCCGCGGAGGCCCAATAGAGGAAGGGTGCGCGGGTGCCGGGATGGGGATGCGCTGCCAGGGGTACAAGTCGGGCGTGGGGACTGCGTCGCGCCGGATCGATCCGACAGGGTACACGCTGGGCGTGCTCGCCGTCCCGAACTTCGGATTTCCCGGTGATCTCATCGTCGCCGGGGCGCCGGTCGGGCGGGAGCTGATCGCGGTGGGCCAGCCCTCGGAGCGCGGCTCGTGCGTCTTCGTCGTCGCCACCGACGCGCCGCTGGCCGCCGGCGACCTCCGGCGGGTCGCCTGGCGCTGCTTCCTCGGCATGGCGCGGACGGGCGCGATCAGCGGGCAGACCAGCGGTGACCTGGCCCTCGCCTTTGGCACGGATCCCCGCCAGGAGCGGCAGGACCGGACCGTGATGAACGGGCTCTTCCGCGCCGCGGTCGAGGCGTCGGAGGAGGCAATCCTGGGCGCGCTGTTCGCGGCGGAGACGGCGCAGGGGCGCGACGGCCACGTCATGCCCGCTCTGCCCATCCCCGAGGTGCTCGCGATCCTCCGCCGGCATGGGGTTGCCGTCAAGGAACCCATC
>DASUAK010000254.1:0-8554 GCA_035763845.1 bacterium
GGGCACGAGGTGGTCCTGTTTGCGAGCGGCGACAGCGAGACATCGGCCGAGCTGGTCGCCTGCAGCGAGCACGGCCTGCGCCTGAACGGCGGGGTGAAGGACTTCCACGCCTACCTGATGATCCAGCTGGCGATGGCCTACGCGCGGGCGGAGGAGTTCGACATCATCCACAGCCACGTGGATTACTTCGCCTTCCCCTTCGCCCGGCTGTCGCGGACGCCGACGGTGACGACGATGCACGGCCGGCTGGACCTCGCTGAAGTGCGGCGGGTCAACGACTTCTTCCGCGAGCACCCCCTTGTCTCGATCAGCCGGGCGCAGCGGGTGCACCTCCCGCGGGCCAACTGGATCGCCAACGTGCACAACGGCATCGCGGTCGAGTCGTTCACCTTCTACCCGCAGCCGGGACGGTACCTCGCCTTCCTCGGCCGGATCTCCCTGGAGAAGCGCCTGGACCGGGCGATCGAGGTGGCGCGCGCCGTCGGCATGCCCCTGCTCGCGGCGGCGAAGGTCGATCCCGTCGACGCCGGGTACTACGAGCACGCCATCCGCCCGCTGCTGGACGGCAACATGTTCGAGTTCGTCGGCGAGATCGGCGAACAGGCGAAAGATGCCTTCCTCGGCCAGGCGTACGCCTACCTCTTCCCGATCGACTGGCCCGAGCCGTTCGGCATCACGATGATCGAGGCGATGGCCACGGGCACGCCGGTCATCGCCATGGACTGCGGCTCCGTCCGGGAGGTGGTCGTCGACGGCGTGACCGGCTTCATCTGCCGCGACGTGGGTGAGATGATCCGCGCCGTGCACCGCATCCCCGAAATTTCCCGCCAGGCCTGCCGCGCCCACGTGCAGCGGCACTTCGCGCGGGGGCGGATGGCGGCCGGCTATCTGGCCGCCTACCGGCAGGTGCTGACCCGGCCCGAGCCCGTCCCGGCCTGACGATGCCGTCGCGCATCCAGCTCGGGCCACCGCGCATCTCGCTGGCGGAGGGTACGACCCTGTACGTCAGCGCCCCCGACGGGAACGTCTATCCGGGCGAAGACCACGGGCTGTTCGTCCGCGACACGCGCCTCCTCTCGCGCTACCGGGTGCGGCTGGGACGGCGCCGCTGGCAGCTGGTCACCTCCGCCCCCATCACTCATTACTCGGCGCAGGCGTTCTTCGTGAACCCGGCGTTCGACTCGCCGCACGGCATGATCCGCCGCGGCACGGTCGCCCTGATCCTGGAGCGCGCGATCCGGGGCGGCATCCACGAGGATCTCGAGATCAGAAACCACGGCAGCCGCCCGGCTACGTTCCCCCTGGTCCTGGAGGTGGGCTGCGACTTCGCCGACCTCTTCGAGATCCGCCGCATCGGACCCCAGCGCGCCCGGGCGATCCGCACCGAAGTCCAGGGGGGCGGACCCTACGAGCTGCGCTGGTGGTACGAGCGGGAGGACTTCCGGCGCGGGCTGATCCTGCGCCTCATGAACTTCGACAGCCCGCCGCGCCTGACCCCGGGCGCGATCACGTTCGAGGTCACGGTGCCCCCGCGCGGCCGCTGGCGGACCTGCCTGCTGTTCGTCCCGGCGATCGGGGAGGAGCTGCACGAGGCCCCGGCCGTCTGCCACGCCCCGCTGCTCGCGCAGGTGGAGGACCGCCGGCGGCGATGGTACCGGGCCGTGGCCGCGTGCGAGACCCCGCACGAGGTCGTGCGCCGGGCCTACGGCCAGGCCGTGGACGATCTCACCGTACTGCGCCTCACCGGCGCCGATGCCGAGATCCAGCAGCCCGTCGTTGTCGCCGCCGGCCTCCCGTGGTTTGCCACCGTGTTCGGCCGCGACAGCTTGATCATCAGCCTGCAGACGCTGCCGGTGACGAAGTCGTTCGCGCCCGCCGTGCTGCGGGAGCTGGCCGCGCTCCAGGCCGCGGAGATGGACGACTTCCGCGACGCGCAGCCGGGGAAGATCCTGCACGAGATCCGCTACGGCGAGCTGGCCCACTTCCACGAGATCCCGCACACGCCGTACTACGGCACTGCCGACGCGACGATCCTGTTCCTCATCCTCCTGCACGAGGCGTGGCGCTGGACCGGCGACCGGCGGCTCGTCGCGGAGCTGCTGCCGGCGGCGGAGCGGGCCCTGGCCTGGATCGACGCCTACGGGGATCTGGACGGCGACGGGTTCCAGGAGTACCTGCGGCGTTCGACGCGGGGCATCAAGCACCAGGGCTGGAAGGACTCCGCGAACGGGACAGTCCACCAGGACGGGACCGGCGTGGAGCCGCCGATGGCGCTCGTGGAGCTGCAGGGCTACGTCTACGACGCGAAGCGCCGGATGGCGGAGCTGTACGCGATGCTCGGCCGGCCGCAGGACGCCGCCCGCCTGCGGGCCGAGAGCACCGAGCTGCGGGAGCGCTTCCTCGAGCGCTTCTGGTGGCCCGACGAGGGGACGTACGCCTTCGGGCTGGACGGGCGCAAGCAGCCGGTCCACTCGGTGGTCAGCAACGCCGGCCACGCGCTCTGGTCTGGCATCGCCCCGGCGGAGCAGGCGCGCCGCGTGGTGGCGCGCCTGATGGCCTCCGACATGTTCAGCGGCTGGGGCATCCGCACGCTCAGCAGCCGCCACCCCGCCTACAATCCCTACGACTACCAGGTGGGCGCCGTCTGGCCCCACGACAACAGCCTGATCGCCCTCGGTTTCCGCCGCTACGGGTTCCCCGAGGAAGCCGCGCGCATCGCCGAGGGGGTGTTCAGCGCGGCCTCGTGGTTCCAGTCCTACCAGCTGCCCGAACTGTTCGCGGGGCTCTCCCGGCACCCGCGCGCCTTCCCGGTCCAGTATCGCGAAGCCAACGTCCCCCAGGGCTGGGCCGCGGGGTCGGTGATCATGCTGCTGCAGGCCCTGCTCGGACTGCGCGCCGACGCCCCGCGCGGGCGGGTGCTGCTCGACCCCTACCTTCCGGAGTGGCTGCCCGCGCTCACGCTGCGGGATCTCACGGTGGGACCGGCGCGCTTCGACCTCGAGGTGCGCCGCGACGGGGGGCAGACACGCGCCGCGATCGACGTCCGCGAAGGGTCGCTCGACCTGGTCCTGGAGCCCTGGGGGCCCGACGAGGTGTAGATGCCTACGCCAGCCACCGCTTGCGGCGCTTGTAGCTCTTCACGTCGGTGAAGCGGCGGCGCTCCGTGCCTCGCACGCCGAGGTAGAACTCCTCGACGTCGGCGTCCTCGCGCAGCGTCGCGGTCGGCGCGTCGAGGACAATCTTGCCGTTCTCCATGATGTAGCCGTAGGAGGCCAGCTCCAGGGCCATGCGGGCGTTCTGCTCGACGAGGAAGATCGTCATCCCGGCATCCGCATTCAGGCGCCGGATCAGCTCGAAGATCTCGCGCGCGACCAGCGGGGCGAGGCCGAGCGAGGGCTCGTCCAGCAGCAGCACGCGCGGGGCGGCCATCATCGCACAGCCGATGGCCAGCATCTGCTGCTCCCCGCCGGAGAGATACCCGGCCCGCACGCGCCGCCGCTCCCGCAGCCGCGGGAAGTACCGGTAGACGGCGTCGAAGGAGTCCGTGCCCCCGCTGCGGGAAGGTGCGGCGCCCCGCACGCGGCGCCGGAAGCGGCCGAGGGCGGCGCCGACCAGCAAGTTCTCCTCCGCAGTCAGCTCCTCGAAGAGGCGGCGGCCCTCCCGCACCATGACGATGCCCATCCGCGCCGTCTCCTCGGGCAGGCGGTTCTCGATGCGGCGGCCCTCGAACTCGATGCTGCCCCGCGTCACCTCGCCGCGCTCCAGGCGCACCAGCCCGGTGATCGCCTTGAGCGTCGTGGTCTTGCCCGCGCCGTTGGCGCCGATGAGGGCCGTGATCCGGCCCTCGGGGATGGTCAGGGACACCCCCTTGAGAACCAGGATGGTGCCCCAGTAGACGACCTCGATGTTGTTGATGCTGACGGGGGAGGCGGCCCCTCCCCCGTCCGTCCGTCTAGAAGCCGAGCCAGTCTCTGCGCCGTTCAATGGTGACCTGCTTCACCAGGGTGATCCGGCCGTTCTTGATCTGCATGATGCGCGTCGTGGTGGAGGGCCGGTGGTCGTTCCGGGCCAGCGTGATGTTCGGGGCCAGACCTTCTGGATTCCAGTCCTTGAGCGTCTCGAGGGCCGAGCGCACCGAGGGGCCGCTGAAGCCGCCCAGGCGGGAGTACGTCGCCCAGTTGTCCACGATGATCTCGAGGCTCTTCTTCAGCATCATCACGTTCAGCCAGCCCCGCACGTAGGAGGCGATGACCGGGGTCTGGGTCGTGCCCCACTGAAAGGACGGCGCGGCGCCGCGGAAGCGCGTGTAGGCGTCGGTCATCTTCCGCAGGCCCGGGGCCGGCTCGCCGAAGTAGGTGTGCGGGGTCGTGCCGTATACCCCCTCGGCGTTCGCGCCGATCAGTTTGATCATGCTCTCGTCGTAGCCCCAGACGTTGACGAAGAACCGTGTGGTCAATCCGCCCGCCCTGGCATCGCGCACGATCACCGAGGCGGAGTTGGTCGTCCCGCCGATCCAGGCGAAGTGGGCCCCGAAGCTCTTCACGGCGGCGACCTGTGAGCGGGCCTCGAGCGCGGTGAGGGCGACGATCTGGTCCGCGCCGACCTCGAAGCCCAGCTCCTGCGCGAAGGCCTTGCCCGCGGCGATGGGCGCCCGGCCGTAGGGATGGTCGGGATAAATGAAGACGAACTTCGGCCGCGCGATGCGCTCCGCGTCGGCCAATTCCTTGGCGAACTTCAGCACGGCGCGCAGCTGGTCGGAGTAGCTGCTCACGGGATAGAAGTTGTAGGGCGTCTTGGCCGGATCGTTCAGGTGCGAGGAGTACGAGGCGGAGATGTAGGGGATCTGGTCCTCGCTGATCTGGTCCTTCAGGGCCTCGGTGTCCCCCGTTCCCCACCCCACGATCGCGTTCACCTTGTCCACGTCGCGGTACTTCCGGTACAGCGACAAGGCGTCGGGGATGCGGTACCCGTAGTCGGACCAGACGAGGTCGATCTTCACGCGGCCGCGGATGCCGCCTTCGACCTCGTTGATGTAGCGGACGTGGTCGAGCACGCCCTTGTGGTAGTCGACGCCGACGTCGGAGGTGGGGCCGGTCGTGTCGAACAGCGCCCCCACCTTGATCGTCGCGGGCACCGGCTGCTGCGCCGAGGCCGGTGCGAAACCGGCGGCGAGGAGCGCCGCCAGCAGGACCATCCCGAGCCGTCTCATCGCTCTCCCCTCCCGCGGACGGGCCGCCGCCGCGCCGGCGCGGGCCATGCGGGCGGGGGCCGGGTGTTTGCCGGGGGAGATTCGGGATGGGGGCAGGGAGAGCCTCCCTCTCTACCGGGGAATCTTGCCTACCGGGTGATCTTGCGGACGGTGACCGACCGCACGGTGAGGTCCTCGGCCCGGTTCCCTGCGGCGTTGATCGCGAAGTCCCAGCCCCAGGTGTTGGCGAACGCCGCGTCGAGCAGCCGGATGGTGGTGGTCACCCAGCCGTCCTTCGCCTCGACGGACTGCCACCGGGTGAAGCGCAGGTCGGTCATCGAGTCGTAGAAGAGGTTGAATCCGAGCTGATCGGCCGCCGAGGCGCCGCGCACCTCGACCACCACCTCCACGGCGAAGCGCCCGTCGACGTAGTAGATGAAGGTGTCGTCCACGTCGAAGTACAGGTAGACGACGTCGCGGGAGACGTTGGTGCGGACCGCGTCGGATCCGTCCACCTGCACGGGCTGGACGGCGCCGTTGCGGCGGTCCCGGAACGGCATGTTGTAGAGGCCTTCCTCGACGTTCGCGCGGCCCAGGCGGGCCGACACCTCCCGCGCCCCGCTGAAGTCGCGGGGACCCGAAAACGCCGGCGGCCCGTCTGCGGTGAGGACCTCACGCGCCGCCGCGGCGGCGGAGGAGGCCAGCCCGGTGATGAGCAGGGGCTGGACGCCTGCCGTGACCACGGCGCGGCCGTCCTCCACGGTCACGGGCCGCGACTCGCCGGCGATCGTCGCGGCGCTGACCCCCTGGCCGTCCAATCGGAAGCTGGCTTCGCCGGCCGCCGTCCAGGCCACGGCCGACGGCGCCCCATCCCCGAAGACGAAGGCAAGGCCCCGCCCCTGCCGCAGATACCCGGCGAAGGACTGGCCGCCCACGGTGGAGGCGACGGCGCGGAGCGCGTCTCCGGCGAGGGCCGGATCCACGGCCAGATCCACCCGCTCTACCCCGAAGGCCGCGGCGATGGTCATCATCTTGACGATCTGCCCGGACCAGGAGGGACGGTCCCCCGCGGCGCGCGGGTCCCATTCGATGCGGACCCTCTTGCCGGCGGGCAGGAGGCGTTCGCGCAGCGTGGCCAGCGGCCGCAGCAGCGCCTCTGGGGCCAGCCCCCGCGGGTTCAGTGAGACGGCATCGAAGGCGCCGGGGATCTCCCGCACGGCCCGGCGGACCGAGACGAGGTCGGCCCCGTGCGGGGTCGCCAGGACGATCCGGCTCTGAGGGTCGGCCGCCTTGGTGGCGGTCTTCGCGGCGGTGACCAGGGCGAAGTACTCCTTGGCCGTGCCCCGCCAGATCGGCAGGCTGAGCACCGTCCAGACCTGCCAGTCCCGGACCCGGCCCTTGTAGCGGCGCGCCGCGGTCTCCACGAAGCGCTCCCAGTCGTCCACCCGCCTGGGAGGCTGGCGCGACCAGATGCCGGGGTCGTTCAGCTCCACCCCCGTGGCCAGCGAGGCCCACTTCGGCGTGAAGGCGAGCACGAGCGTGGCGGTGAGGCCGGCCCGCGACGCCGCGGCGACGGCGGCATCGAGCTCCTGCCAGCGGAAGGTGCCGCGATCAGGCTCGATCGCCGACCAGTCGGCGAGCAGGCGCGCCGCCCGGGCCCCGGTGCGGCGGATCGCCTGGAAGTCGGCGCCGCCCGCGGTGATGAAGGCCGCCGGAACAGGCAGGGCCGCCACCGGCGCCCCCGCGGACGGAAGCGCGGGCAGGCTGAGCAGGACGGCCAGGATCAGGACCAGCAGACCGCGCACACTCATATACTAGCCGGATACCCTCCACTGTCGAGATGTAGTACGCGGCGGCCCCTTTTCCGGGTTCCGGGGAAGGACCGGATGGGATGTCCCGGAATTATCCAAGACGGCATGTGGCAGCGTCCCAAGGCAGTGTCCGTAGTGGCAGGCAGCGGTGAAGGACGGACGGAGCTCACGGCCTTCGATCGGGCGCTGCTCGACGCGGGCATCGCGAACCTGAACTTCCTCCGGGTGACCAGCATCCTGCCGGCCGGCACGGCCTTCGTTCCCGTCCCGCCGTTCACCCCCGGCATCCTCACCCCCGCGGTCTATGCGCGCATCGCCAGCCACACCCCCGGGGAGCGGATCGCGGCCACCGTGGGGGTGGGCGTTTCCCGCGGGGACTATGGGGTGATCATGGAGTTCAGCCACCGGGGCACGGCTGAGAACGCCGAGGCGATCGTACGGCAGATGGTCGAGGAGGCCATGGCCCTGCGCCGGCTTCCCGTCGCCGAGATCCGCGTCGCCATCAAGGAGCACATCGTCGAGCGCATCGGCTGCGCGGTGGCCGCGGTGGTCTTCTGGCCCGAGGTCGCCGGCCTGTGACGCAGTGGATCGTCGACGTCGTGGGCGACGGCTACGGCCAGGCCCTGCAGGTGGGTGACATCCTCTACGACCGCCGCTCGGCGTTCCAGCACGTGCAGGTCGTCACCTCCCCCCTCTACGGCCGTATGCTCGTGCTCGACGATGCGGTGCAGACCACCGAGCGCGACGAGCACGTCTACCACGAGATGCTGGTCCACCTGCCGATGGCGGTGCACCCCGATCCGCATCGAGTGCTGATCATCGGAGGCGGCGACGGGGGAACGCTGGAAGAAGTGCTCAAGCACCCCGTGGCCGAGGCGACGATGGTCGAGATCGACCGCGACGTGGTGGACGTCAGCCGGGCCTTCCTCCCCGCCATCGCGGGAGGCGCATTCGATGACCCCCGGGCCTGCCTGCTCATCGACGACGGCATCGACTTCGTACGGCGCACCGCCGAGACGTTCGACGTGATCCTGGTGGACTCCACCGATCCGAAAGGCCCCGGCGTGGCGCTCTTCTCGGAGGAGTTCTACCGGCTCTGCCGCGCCATCCTCACCCCCCACGGGGTGGTCTCGGTCCAGAGCGGCTCGTTGCTCTACCAGCGCGACCTCATGGCGCTCGTGGCCCGCCACCTGGGCGCCGTCTTCCCCACGGTGGCCCCGTTCTGGGCGGCGATCCCGGCGTATCCGGGAACGCTGTGGACCTTCACCCTCGCCGCGGTGGACGGCGATCCCCGCCGCCCGCGGGCGGTTCCCCTGGCCGGCCTGCGCTACTACTCCCCCGCCGTCCATCAGGCCGCGCTCGCGCTCCCTCCCCTGCCCTGATGTTCCTCGGGGCGCGCGCGCATGCCCGCCCGGCCGTCACCCTGGTCGGCGGACCCTACGACCGCACCAGCAGCTTCCGGCGCGGCAGCGAGTACGCCCCAGCCGCCGTGCGCTGGGCATCGCAGAGCATCGAGACGTACAGCCCGGTGATGCGGGCCGACCTCGACGACACC
>DASUAK010000255.1:0-2088 GCA_035763845.1 bacterium
GGTCCACGATGAACTTGCCGATCTGGCTGGCCTCCAGGAACGCCCCGAAGAGGATGAACAGGTACACGTCCCGCGCGGAGACCTGGATCGGGATCCCGTAGATCCCGTTGTCGCTGAACAGGAACGAGATGACGGTGTTGAACGAGAAGCCCCGGTGCGCCAGCAGCCCGGGCAGGTACGGCCCGATGAACGGATAGACGGCAAAGGCGACACTGATGATGGGCAGCGACCAGCCGGTGGCTCGGCGCGACGCTTCCAGGACGATGAGAACCAGCACGGCCCCCACGAGCACGTCTCCACGGGTGGGGAAGACCCCGGCGCGGCCGGTCAGGTCCTCGAACACCAGGAAGTTGTAGGTAACCGGGATGAGGGTGAGGAGGATGAGCAGCCAGTCCACCCAGCCGGGACGCGCCGAGCCGCTGCGTCCGGGGATGAGCAGGAAGGCCAGCACGGCCACGAAGGTGAGGTGCATGGCGTACAGCTTCTGCGGATCGGTGACGATGCCGAAGAAGCGGCCGAGCACCAGGACATGGTAGATTGTCATCACCGCGGCGACGGCGCGCACCAGGGTGCGGAGCGCGCCGTCGAGGCGGCGAACGGTCAACTCGGAGGCGTCGCCGAGCTGCGAGGTGTCGACCGGGAGCCCGGTGGGACCCTGGCTCACCTCGTCAGCGCTTCATCTCGGGCGGGATGTGCTCGGGGCGCAGCTTGACCCCGCGCTCCTGGAAGTACTTGACCGCCCCGGGATGCATCGGCAGGCGGATGTAGTCGATGTTCACCGGGATGGTTTCCCCCGACGTGGGGTGCACCGTCATCAGGAACTCGATGTTGTCGAAGATCGTCTTCACCAGCTCGTACACGAAGTCGGCCGGCATGTCCTTGTGCACGATGGCCGCGTTCCACATCTGGATCGTGCCGATCGGCTGGTCCTGTCCCCGGTACACCGCGGCCCGAATGGCCGCGCGCGCGAGGTAGGGATACTGCCTGGTCAGGGCCTCGATCTGCGGGGTGGTGAAGCCGAAGAAGCGCGTCGGCCGGGTCACCGAGGCCTCCACCCAGGCCGGCACCGGCACGCCGATTACGCCGAAGTTGGCGTCCACGACGCCGTCGCGCATCGCCGAAGCGCCGTCCGCAAAGCCCAGGTAGACCACCCGGCGCGGCTTCACGTTGAAGTGCTGCAGGACGCGGTCCCCGACGAACTCGGCCGAGCCGCCGCGCGGCCCGAGGCTGACCACCCTGCCGTTCAGGTCGGTGACCGAGCGGACGCCGGCGTCGGCGTTCACCATCCAGTGGGCGTAGGACGTGTACATCGGGAAGGCCACCCGGAAGGTGTCGACCTTCTTGCCCTTGAACTCGCCGATCCCGTTCCAGGCCTCGTAGGCGGGACCGGTCGTGGTCATGCCGAGCTCGATCTCCTTCGTGCCGACGAGCAGGACGTTCTGCACGGGGCCGCCGGTCACGCGGTTGGTCGCGGCGAGGCCCATCTTCTCGCCGATGACGCGCGCGTAGCCCCCGGCAACGACGAAGTACACGCCGCCGATCGAGGCCGAGCCGATCGTCACTGTACGCGGCCAGCCCGCTCGCTGCTGGGCCAGGCCGGCCTGGGGCAGGAGCAGGGCGAGCGCCAGAGCGGCGACGGCGATCAGGCGGAGGAGCCTGCGAGAGTCCCTCACGGAACATCCCTCCCCTTCACGGGTCTGGAACTGCGGTCTGAACTGCTGGATTCGTGCTGTGGGGCAGAACTCTTTCCGCCAGTCTAGCCCGCACGGACCCCCCGGCCCATCCGGCGCCGCACCGAGACGCATCGGGCCGCGGGCGGATGGCCGCGGGGGAGGCGGGGCCGATAAAGTACAGATGCATCGAAACGCACAAAGGGGGGAATCACCGCGATGACGCGTGTCCTCATGCTCCTGGCCATGATCGTCCCGATGGTCCTGGGAGCCTTCACCGGAGCGGCGGCGGCGCCCCAGGGCTTCTATGTCGCCGTGGCGCCGTACGTCGACACCACGCACCCGTGCACCTATCACGCGAAGGGGTCCTGCCAGGCCGAGCTCAAGAACACCGAGCTGCGGTTTTGGCTGCGTTCCA
>DASUAK010000256.1:0-17104 GCA_035763845.1 bacterium
TCACCGCGTCCTTGCCCACGATCACGCGGCCGATCCCGTCGCGCAGGGCGCGGGCCACCGTCCCGACGTCAGCCACGGCCCGCCGCCCCCGTCGCCGTGGTCTGCCCCGTGAGGGCATCCAGTGTCTCGAAGAATCCCGGAGAGGAGATCGCGATGGCCTCCGCCCCGCACACCGTGACCGGGCCGTCGGCGAGCAGCCCGGCCACCGCGAAGGCCATGGCCAGCCGGTGGTCGCCCGCGGCATCCACCGTCCCCCCGCGCAGCCGCCCGCCGGTGATCTCCATCCCGTCCGGATGCTCCTCCACGCGGACGCCGAGCGCGCGCAGCCCCGCGGCGAGCGCGCCGATGCGGTCCGACTCCTTGACCCGCAGCTCCGACGCATCCGCGATCACCGTGCGGCCTTCGGCCCGGGCCGCCACGACGGCCAGGACGGGGAGCTCGTCGATCAGCCGTGGGATGAGGGGCCCTCCCAGCGCCGTCCCGCGCAGCGCGCCTCCGCGCACGGTCAGGTCGGAGGCGGGCTCGCCCGTCGTCTCCGCGGAGCCGTCCCCGCTGATCGAGGCGCCCATCGTCCGCAGCGCATCGACGACGCCGGTCCGCGTCGCGTTGACCCCCACCTGCTCGACCGTGATCTCCGATCCGGGGAGGGCCGCGGCCGCGGCCAGGAAGAAGGCGGCGGAGGAGATGTCGCCCGGCACGGCTACTTCGCCGCCCCTGGGAAGGCCGGGCGTCAATGTGATGCGCGGTCCCTCGCGGCGCACGTCGATCCCCTGCTGGGTGAGCATCCGCTCGGTGTGGTCCCGCGTGGCCACCGGCTCGACGACGGTCGTGGGGCTCTCGGCCAGCAGGCCGGCGAGCAGGACGGCCGACTTGACCTGGGCGCTGGCGACGGGCATCTCGAAGGTGATGCCCCGCAGGCGCGAGCCCATGATGCGCATCGGAGGGTAGCGGCCCTCCCGCACGCCGACGTGCGCGCCCATCCGCCGCAGCGGCTCCGCGACGCGGTCCATCGGCCGCCGGCGCAGCGAGGCGTCGCCGTCGATCACCACGGCGATGGGCTGGGCCGCGACGACGCCGGCGAGCAGCCGCATCGTGGTCCCCGAGTTGCCCGCATCGAGCCCGGCGGAGGGCTCCACGAGCCGGCCCGCCCGGCCGCGGATCGTGAGCACCTCGCCGTCGTCATCGATCGTCACGCCGAGCGCCCGCAGGCAGGCGAGCGTTCGTAGACAGTCGTCGGCACGGAGGAAGCCGCGGACGGCCGTGGTCCCCTCGGCCAGCGCCCCGACGATCGCGGCACGATGGGAGATGGACTTGTCCCCGGGGACGCGGATCCGCCCCCGGAGGGCGGCGGCGGGGGTGACGGTGACGTCCATGAGGGGACTAGGTCCGGCGCTCCTTGAGGTCGGGCCGGAGCGAGGTCGCGCCCCGCAGGTAGACGTGGACCACCTGCTCCTGCGAGCGTGAGGTGTTCCAGATCATCAGCACGCGGATGCACCTGGCCGCGGCGCGGGGGACCGCCATCTCCGTGGCCGACATCAAGGGGACCAGAGTCCAGTTCAGGCGGCGCGCCGCTTCCGCGGGGAATGCCGCGGTCAGGTCGGGCGTGGCCGTGAAGATGATCGCCGCGATCTCGTCGGACTCGACCCCGTTCGCCTCGGCCATCTGCTGCAGCAGCTCGACCGTCGCGGAGAGGATGGCCTCCTCGCGGTTGGCGTCGCAGGTGGTCGCCCCGCGGATGCCCCGGATGTGCATGGAGGCTAGCGGGCCTCGCCGCGGATGAGGCCGATCGCGGCGCGCAGACCGAGCACGAAGCTCTGCGCGCCGAAGCCGTGTACCACGCCCGCGCACGCCGGTGAGAGGACAGACCTGCGGCGAAAGCGTTCGCGGGCGTGGATATTCGTCATGTGCACTTCGACGACGGGGACTCCGATCGCCGCGATGGCGTCACGCAGGGCGTAACTGTAGTGGGTGAGCGCTCCCGCGTTCAGCACGACGGCCTGGGCCGACGTGCGCGCGGCATGGAGGCGGTCGATGATCGCCCCCTCGCTGTTGGACTGGAAGAACTCGACCTCGACGTCCTCCTGCCGGGCCGCCTCGCGCAGGCGGGCGTTGATCTGCTCCATCGTGTCGCGGCCGTAGATCTCGGGCTCGCGCTCACCGAGCAGGTTGAGGTTGGGCCCGTAGACGACGAGCACCCTGGCCACCCAGCACCTCCGCGAGCAGACCGTCCGGCACTTCCTGTTCGCGCCGCACGCTGCCGATGCCTACCAGCAGCGGCCAGCGCACGCTGCCGTCGCGCGCCTTCTTGTCCAGCGCGAGGGCGCGCCAGAGCGCGGCGCGGCTCACGTTCCCGAGCTTCACCGGCAGCCCCGCGCGCGCGAGCAGGACGTTCTGCCGCTCCACGGTCGCTCCGTCGGTCAGGCCGAGCCGGTGCGCCAGATGCGCCTCCACCGCCATGCCGATGGCCACGGCCTCCCCGTGCGTCAGCCGCCGGAAGCCGGCCGCGGCCTCCACGGCGTGGCCGATGGTGTGGCCGTAGTTCAGGATCTGCCGTTCCGCGCGCTCGGCTTCGTCGGCCTCCACGACCCGTGCCTTGAACGCCGCGCAGCGCGCGATGACCTCGATGAGCACCCCGGGGTCCCGCCGGAGCAGGGCGGCCAGGTTGTCCTCGATGTACTCGAAGAGGTCGCGGTCCCCGATCACCCCGGTCTTGATCGCCTCGGCCAGCCCGCTGCGCAGCTCCCGGTCGGGGAGCGTCCGCAGCATCCGCACGTCGGCGACGACGGCCGAGGGCTGGTAGAAGGCGCCGACGAGGTTCTTCACCCCGGCGTGGTTCACGCCGGTCTTCCCGCCGATGCTGCTGTCCACCATGGCCAGCAGCGTGGTGGGCACCTGGATCAGCCGGATGCCGCGCATGTAGCTCGCCGCGACAAAACCGCCCAGATCGCCGATCACGCCGCCGCCCAGGGCGATCAGGGTGCTGTGCCGGTCCAGATGCGCGCGGGCCAGGCGGCTGAGCACCGCGCCGGCCACGGGCAGGCTCTTGGAGCCCTCCCCCGAGGGGACTTCCAGGACGATGGCCTCGAAGCCGTGCGTCTTGAGCACCGGCAGCAGACCGCCGGCGGTGCGGAGGATGGCGCGGTGCGTGAGCACCGCGGCGCGCCGGCCGGCCTGCATCGCGCGCAGGTCCGGGCCCAGCAGGGGGAGGATCCCCTCGCCTACGTGGATGGGGTAGTTCCGCCCGCCGAGGCGGACCGGGATCATCTGGCGGCCGCGGCGGCCCAGGAAGTCGATCACGGCGTCGGCCACGCGCTCGGGGGGCGCGACCGAAACGTCGATCATCAGGTCCGCGTCCCGGTACAGCGGGCGGCGCTGGTCGAGCAGGCGGACGATGTTGCCGCGGACGTCCCCCCGCAGGAGCGGCCGGCGCTCCCCGTCCGACAGGCGGTTGAGCAGCACGTCGGCCGGCGCGGTCAGGGAGACAATCCAGCCGTGCTCCCGCAGCGCACGCACGTTCTCCGGGCGCAGCACCGCCCCGCCGCCGGTGGCGATGACCACGTCGCGGCGGCCCGCCGCCTCGGCGATGACACGGGACTCGAGCTGCCGGAAGTGCTCCTCGCCGCGCCGGGCGAAGATCTGCGGGATCGTCGCCCGCTCCTTCGCCTCGACCCGCTTGTCCGTATCGATGAAGGTCCAGCCCAGGCGGCGCGCGACGATCTGCCCCACGGCGCTCTTGCCGGTGCCCATGAAGCCGATGAAGACGACGTTCCTCACAGGGCGCGCACCCGCATGACGTAGGCGTCGTACGCCGCCCGGATGTCCGCCATGGAATCCGCCCCGAACTTCTCGATGAAGGCGTCGGCCAGCACCACGGCCACCATGGCCTCGCCCACGACCCCCGCCGCAGGGACGGCGCAGACGTCGCTGCGCACCACCGCGCCCTTGACCGGCTCCTTGGACTCCAGGTCCACGGAGCGCAGCGGGGTCATCAGCGTGGACAGGGGCTTCATCGCCCCGCGCACCACGAGCGGCCCGCCCGTGGTGACGCCGCCTTCGGTGCCGCCGGCGCGGTTGGTGTCCCGGTAGAAGCCGCGGTCCCGGTCGTAGAAGATCTCGTCGTGCGCCCGGGATCCCGGGGTGCGCGCGATCTCGAAGGCCGGACCGATCTCCACGCCCTTCACGGCGTGGATGGACATCACGGCCTGGGCCAGCCGGCCGTCGAGCTTGCGGTCCCAGTGCGCGTAGCTGCCCAGCCCCGGCGGCACGCCGAGGGCCACGACCTCGAAGACCCCGCCGAGGGTGTCGCCCTCGGCCTTCGCCCGATCGACCGCCGCGCGCATCCGCGCGTCGGCCTCCGCGTCCACACAGCGCAGCTCGGAGGCCTCGGCGATCTCGGGGATCTCCTCCCAGCGCTCGGGGCGGCGGGCGATGCCCACGCCGCCCACTTCGACGACGTGGCTGAAGACGCGCACGCCGAACTCCGCGAGGAAGACGCGGCAGACGGCGCCGACGGCCACGCGGGCCGCCGTCTCGCGGGCGCTCGCGCGCTCGAGGGCCCGGCGGACGTCGCGGAAGCCGTGCTTCATGGCGCCGGCCAGGTCGGCGTGGCCGGGCCGCGGGCGGGTCAGGGGTGGCTCGTCCGTGCGCGCATCGCGGTTCTCGATCCGCAGGGCGAGGGGTCCGCCGATCGTCTCCCCGCCCATCAGGCCGGAGACGATCTCCACGCGGTCGGGCTCGAGCTTCATGCGCACGCTGCGGCCGTAGCCCAGCTGCCGGCGCAGCATCTGCGGTGCCAGCTCGTCCTCGCTGAGGCGCAGCCCGGCGGGCAGGCCCTCGATGATGGCCGTCAGGGCCCGGCCGTGCGACTCACCCGCGGTCAGGAATCTCAGCATCGACCGCCCTCTGCATGACCTCCACCGGCGCCGGGCGTCCCGTCCACAGCTCGAAGGCGCGGGCGCCCTGGTACACGAGCATCGACAGCCCGCTCACCGCCTCCGCCCCGGCCTCCCGCGCGGCGCCGAGCAGCGGCGTCCACCTCGGAGTGTATACCATGTCCAGGACCGTCATCCCGCTGCGCAGCCCGGCGCACAGCGGCGCGAGCCACGTGACGTGTCCGCCGGAACCGCCCATCGCCGCGGACATCGTGGCGCCGGTGGCGTGCACGACGACGTCCGCGTCCTCCACGGCGCTCCCGACGGCAACGGGATCGAGCGGCCCGCCGTCCAGCGCGCACCCGCGCACGTGGGAGGCGACCTGTCCGGCCAGCGCCTCGGCCCGGGCGGGCGTGCGGTTCAGGATCACAACGCGGGAGGCCCCGGCTTCGGCCAGGGCCAGCGCGGCGGCGCGCGCCCCGCCTCCCGCGCCGAGGACGAGGCAGCGGCTGCCCGCCAGACGCGCCCCGCCGTCACGGACCAGCGCGTCGACGAGGCCGGCGCCGTCGGTGTTGAAGCCGATCAGCTTCGCCCCCTCGCAGCGCACGACGTTGACGGCGCCCGCGCGCGCGGCCGGCGCGTCGACCTCATCCAGGAGAGGCAGCACCGCTTCCTTGTGGGGGATGGTGACGTTGACACCCGCGCAGCCCAGCGCGGCGAGCCCCCGCAGCGCCGCGGACAGCTCCGAGGCGGGCACGCGGAAGGCCACGTACACCCAGTTCAAACCCGCCGCCGCGAAGGCCGCGTTGTGCATGCGCGGCGACAGGGAGTGGGCTACGGGGTCTCCAATGATGCCCACAACTCGCGTGCGCGCGTCGGGGCCGGTCATTGTGGCGCAATTATAGCAGACGCATCCTCTACGGCATCGGCAGCTTCGGCGGCAGCCTGCTGCAGCAGACCGTGCTGCTGTGGGTCTTCTACTACTACGCGCCGCCGGCGGGCCAGGGGCTGCCGCCGCGCGTCGCGGCCGCGCTGCTGGGGATCGCGATGGGAGCGGGACGGGTGGTGGACGCGCTCGCCGATCCGCCCATCGCCTACCTCAGCGACCGGCTGCGCTGGCGCTTCGGCCGCCGCCGCCCGTTCATCCTCGTCGGGGCGCCGCTGCTCGCGCTCTCTTTCGCGCTGCTGTGGACGCCGCCGCACGAAGGGCAGACGACGGCGAACTTCCTCTACCTGGGGACGCTGCTCGGCGCCTTCTACTTCCTCTATACGGTGGTGATGAATCCATACTCCGCGCTGCTCCCCGAGATCACTGCGGGCGGGGTGGGGCGCGTGGACACCTCGGCCTGGCAGGCGGGCTTCAGCCTGGCCGGCACCGCCGCGGCGTTCCTCGGCTCCTCGGCGCTGGTGGGGCGGTTCGGCTTCCCGGTGATGGGGCTGGTCCTGGCCCCGGTCGCGACGCTGGCGCTGTGGACGGCGGCGCTCAGCGTGCGGGAGCCTTCCGTGGCGGAGGCACCGGTCCCCTTTGCGCCGGCGGCGCGGGCCGTCACCGCCAACCGGCCCTTTCGGATCTATCTGCTCGGCCTGGCCCTGCTCTGGTTCGGGCTGAGCATGGTGAACCTGTCGCTGGCCTTCGTGGTCACGGTGCTGATGGGACTCCCGCGCGGGGCCGTCGGCCAGGTGCTCGCCGTGACGATCGGCTTCACGCTGCTCTCCTTCCCGATCATCGCGCATCTGGCGAAGCGGCGTGGAAAGCGCACGGCCCTGCTGCTCGCGATGACGATGGCGGCGCTGGTGGTGCCCCTCATCGGCCTGATCGGCCGCTTCCCCGTCCCGCTCGCGCCGGCCGTCCAGGGCTACCTGCTGGTCGGACTGGCCGGGCCTCCGCTGGCGGCGCTGTTCGTGCTACCCAACGCCATCCTCGCCGACATCGCCGAAGCCCACGGGGCGGGCTCCGGTCACCGCAGCGAGGCGCTCTTCTTCGCGCTGCAGGGGTTGATCTTCAACGGCACGACCAGCCTGGCCGCGGTGACGCTGGGCGCACTGCTGGACCGCTTCGGCTACGCGCCGGGGCGGGACTTCGGGCTGCGCATCGTCCCGCTGGCCGCCGCGGTCGCCGTGGCCCTCGGCGCGCTCGTGTTCACGCGCTTCCCGCACCGGACCGGCGCCCGGTGATGCTCACCACGTCTCGGGGGATCGCTCCTCGCGCGGCGGGTCCGCCGCCGTGCCCGGACCGGCGCGCAGCTGCAGGTGGGTGGTGTCGTTCATCACCACCACCACGCCCCCGCCGCTGCCGTACTCGAGCACGTTGATGCACGCGTTGGCCTGGCGGATGCGCCAGTAGCAGGACAGCGGGGCCCCGAGCACCGTGAGCAGGATCGTCTTGTTCACGCCGCCGTGGGCCACGAGCGCCGCCGCCTCGCCCTCGTGCCGCCGGCGGAGCTCCTCCACCGCGACCGCCGCCCGCGTGCGCATCTCCTCGATCGTCTCCCCGCCGGGGATGCGGGTGAGGTGCGGGGCGTCGTACCACCGCCGCACCACCTCGGCGTAGCGCGCCTCGATCTCGGAGACGGTCAGTCCCTCCCACTCGCCGACGCGGATCTCCGTGAGCCCCTCGTACGTCTGCACCGGCAGGCCGTGCGGCGCGGCCACCGCCGAGGCGGTCTCGACCGCGCGCGTGAGCGGGCTGCTGTACACGGCGCGCAGGTCGACGGCGCGCAGGGCGTCGCGGAGGCGGTGCGTCTGCGCGCGGCCGGCGTCGCTGAGCGGGGAATCGAGGGTGCCCTGATACCGCCGGGCGACGTTCCAGGTGGTCTCGCCGTGGCGGAGGAGGTAGAGCCGGGTGGGCCTCACCGGCCCTTCATGGCCGCGAGGTACTGCCGGTAGTAGCGCTCCACGGTGCGGTGGTTGATGTGCAGGGAGCGGGACCGCTCCGGGCGGATGCCCCCGCTGAAGGTGCGCGGGATGTGCAGCAGTTCGTGGATGATGACGCGGTCTTGCTCCTCGCGGCTCAGGCGGTCGAACACGGGCACCATGAACTCGATCACGTACTGGGGCCGGAGGCGCAGCGCGTCCTGGAACACCGGCGGGAGGCCCCAGATGCGCGCCAGGGCGTTGGCCCTGGAGCCTTCCACGCGGGCGCAGTGCACGCGCTCGGGGTCCACGTAGGCGAGCGCCAGGGCCTGCGCGATGCCGCGCAGGCGCGTGTGTACGTCCGGGGCCGGCGTCCACTGCATGGGGATCCTCCGGAATGCGAAGAGAACATTCGCATCCAAAGGTGGTGAGTCCTGCGGCCCGTCAGCCGCCCGTCGCTTCGCGGATGAAGCCCTTGCGGGGAGAGACCGGCTTCCAGCGCGGGCGGTCTTCCGGATCGATGCGGCGGTAGCAGTCGCCGCAGAGATACGAGCCCTCTTCGACCGCCGCCTCGTCCGGCTCGAGCACGACGTCACGCGCGGTGCCTTCGTACCAGGGCAGGGGATCGTCGAGATTTCCGCCGCGTCCGCACGACACGCAGATGAGCTCAGTCATCGCTCTCACCCCCGGTCTCCATTATCCCACGGCCAGAGCGATCTCAAGCCGGCGGTTGGCCTTGCCTTTGTTCTCCGTCTTCGTCACGATGAGGCGTCCGATCTCCGCGGTGCTCGCCACGTGCGTGCCCCCGTCGGCCTGCGCGTCGAAGCCTTCGATCTCCACCACACGCACCTCGGCGATGGTCTGCGGGACGAGATTTCTCGCCAGGCGCACGAGGTCGGAGCGCTCGAACTCCTCCCGCGGGAGGAAGCGCACGAGGATGCGGCGACGCTCGCCGATGACGCGGTTGGTCTCGGCCTCGATCGCCGCCACGCGCTCCTTGGTCAGGTCCTCGAGGGAGAAGTCCATCCGCGCCCGGTCGGGATAGATCGCGCCGCCGGTGACGAGCGCATTGAACGAGCGGTACACGACGCCGACGAGGACGTGCAGGGCGGAGTGGTGCCGCATGATGCCGTAGCGCCGCGCCCAGTCCAGCTCGCCGCGCACCGCGGCCCCGGCCTCCGGGGGCGTCCCCTCCACGGTGTGCCACACCGTCTCGCCGTCCTTGCGCACGTCGGTGACGCGGCACGCCCCGCCGCTCCAGCGCAGGACGCCCCAATCCACGGGCTGTCCCCCGCCGCCGGCATAGAAGGCGGTGCGGTCGAGGGCCACGGCCTGGCCCTGGACCTCCCGGACGGCGGCGTCGAACGATTTGAGATAGCTGTCGTGCAGAAAGAGGAGCTCCGTCATCGCTAGGAGGCGAGGCTCTTCTGGACGACGACCAGTCCGTCCGGGCACCACGGATGCGGCTGCCATTCGCGCACGCCGAGCGGAGCCAGGGCGTCGAGCTGCGGAGCGAAGACGACCAGCCGCCGGACCTCCCGCTCCTGCGCGTCCTCCAGGATGTCGCCGAAGACGGCCTGCATGCCGGGCGGCGTCCCGTCGATCAGGCCGATCACCCGGGCCTCTTCGGGCCGCGCGACGATGGCGGCGGCCTGGAGATCTTCGGAGCGCTCCGGGCGCAGCGCCGCGGCGACGCGCCGGTCCTTGATGAGGCCCCGCACCAGCTCGGGGATGATCCGGCGGAAGCGCCAGCCCAGCGGCACGAGCCGCTCCCAGGCGGCCAGGGCCGCGGTCTGCTCCATGAAGCGCAGCACGGCGGGGGTCTGCTCCGTCCTGGGGTGCACGACGGGGGCGTCGTAGGGGAGGTGGGCGGCCTCCGGGCCGGCCGTGGTCTCGACGACGACGCAGGAGGCGGCGCGCCGGTAGCCCGCCCGCTCGGCGAGCGCGATCGCGGCGTACTCGTGCGCGGGGATGGCGGTGCGCAGCACGGCGGAACCGTAATGCCGGGCGAGGGCCTCCGCCTCGCGCACCAGCTGGCCCCCGATGCCGCGGCCCTGCGCGTCGGGGTGAACCCGGATCGACTCCATCCACGCCTCCGTCCGCCCGACGATCGCGACGTGGATGCCGCCGACTACACGGCCTTCCTCCAGGGCGATGAGGTCCTGCCCCGGCTCCTCCGCCCAATCCAGCCACTCGGCGGGGGCGGCCTCGCGGCCGGCCACGATCCGGGGGAGCTGCTCGCTGTCGCTGGCGGCGGGACGGACGGCGACGGCCATGGGCGCGCTCACGCGCCGGGGCGTCGGCGTGAGGCGAGGCGGCGGAAGTCCGCCATCATGGCGCTCTGCACCAGCAGCGCGAAGGCGACCGCGGTGATACGCATGAAGGCGGTCCGGACGCGCGGCGAGGCGCCGCGGGATTCCATCAAGCTGGTCACGACGTGGCCGCCGTCGAGCGGGTAGATCGGCATGAGGTTCATCAGGCCCAGCCCGACGTTGATTCCGCCGGCCAGCCGGCCGAGCGAGCCGGCCCCCTGCCCGGCGGCCTGGAACAGCGCGGAGAAGGTGCCCACGAAGCCGGTGAGGCCCACGGGCCGGCCCTCTTCGGCGAGCTGCACGGTCGGGTGGTGGCGCAGCCCGTAGAGCAGCGGGATGCCGAGCGCGATGTTGGCGAGCGGGCCGGCGAGCAGCATGCGGATCCGCCGGCGGGGCGGGATCCGGTCCACATCCACCGCGGCGTAGCCGCCGAGCGGAAAAGCCCGGATGACGAGCGGGAGCGAGCCGACGCGGGTGCGGAGGAGCGGGGGGCCGAAGCCGATCCCGACCTCCTTCACCGTCCCGCCGCCGCGCACCGCGGCCACCGCGTGAGCGGCCTCGTGCACGGCCACGGTGCCTCCGACGATGCCGAGAGCGGTTGCGACACGACGCCACATGGTATCTGTGACTTTCCCCGCCGGCGCGCTATTCCTTCGCCGGGATGCGGGCCAGCGCGGCGATGCGGTCGCCCGCCTCCAGGCGGATGACCCGCACGCCCTGCGCGGCGCGGCCGAGCAGCGAGATCTGCCCGGCGGAGATGCGGTTGAAGACCCCCGTGCTGGTGCCGAGCAGCACCTCGTCGTCGTCCTCCACGGCGCGGACGCTGACGACCTGTCCGGTCTTCTTGGAAGCGTTCAGGTTGATCACGCCCATCCCGCCGCGGCTCTTCAGCGGGTACTGGCCGAGCGGGGTGCGCTTGCCGAAGCCCAGCTCCGTCACGGTGAGCAGGGCGGCCCCTTCCTTCGCGTCCGCCACACCGACCACGGCGTCGCCGCTGCGCAGGCGGATGCCGGTCACGCCGCGGGCCCCGCGCCCCATCTCGCGCACCTGGCCGGCGCGGAAGCGCAGCGCCTTGCCCTGCTGCGTGGCCAGGACCATCTCGGTGTCCTTGGCGATCAGGCGCACGCCGATCAGGGCATCGTCCCGGTCCAGCGTGATGGCGAAGATGCCCGCGCGCTTGGCGTTGATGAACTCCATCAGCCCGGTCCGCTTGACGACGCCGCGCTTGGTGGCCATGAAGATGCTGCCCTCGTCCTCGAAGGAGCGCAGGGCGATCACGGCGTTGATGCGCTCATTCTGGGCCAGGGCCAGCAGGTTGACCAGGGCGGTGCCGCGGGCGGTGCGGCCGGACTCCGGGACCTCGTGCGCCTTCATCCGGTACACCTTGCCCCGGTCGCTGAACAGCAGCAGGAAGGCGTGGTTCGTAGTGGCGATGACCTGCTCGATGTAGTCCTCTTCGCGCGTGCCCATGCCCTGCACGCCGCGCGTGCCGCGCCGCTGCAGGCGGTAGGTCTCCAGGGGCTGGCGCTTGACGTAGTTGGTGTGCGTCAGGCTGATCACGACGTCGGCGTCGGGGATGAGGTCCTCGGCCTCGAACTCCTCGGCCTCCTTGCCCGTGATCTTCGTCCGGCGCGCGTCCCCGTACTTCTCCCTCATCTCCAGCAGCTCGGCCCGGATCACGGCCATGATCAGCCGCGGCCGCGGCGAGGTGGCATCCTGCAGCATCTCCTCGAAGCGGGCGATGTCCTTGACGAGGACCTTGTACTCCTCGTCGATCTTTTCGCGCTCCAGCTGGGAGAGGCGCCGCAGCTGCAGCTCCAGGATGGCGTCCGCCTGGCGCTCGCTGAGCTTGAATTCCTTGATCAGCCCGGCCTTGGCCGACGGCGTGTCCTTCGATTTGCGGATCAGGGCGATGACCTCGTCCAGGAACTTGAGGGCGATCTTGTAGCCTTCCAGAATGTGCGCCCGCTCCTCCGCCCGGGCCAGCTCGAACTTGGTGCGGCGGATGACGACGTTGCGCCGGTGGTTCAGGTAGTGCACGAGCATGTCCCGCAGGGCCAGCGTGCGCGGCACGCCGTCCACCAGGGCCAGCATGTTCGCGCCGAAGGTCGTCTGCAGCTGGGTGTGCTTGAAGAGCTGGTTGCGCACGATCTGCGGGTTCGCGTCCCGCCGCAGCTCAAAGACGATGCGCAGCCCCCGGCGGTCCGACTCGTCGCGCAGGTCGCTCACGCCGACCATCTTGCGGTTGCGCACCAGCTCGGCGACGCGCTCGATCAGCGCGGACTTGTTCACCATGAACGGGATCTCGGTGACGACCACCGCGGTGCGCCCGCCGCGCAGCTCCTCGATCTCGGCCTTGGCGCGCACCGTGATGCTGCCCCGTCCGGTGGTGTAGGCCGCCCTGATCCCGTCGCGGCCCAGGATCAGGCCGCCGGTGGGAAAGTCCGGCCCCTTGATGATCTTCATCAGGGCCTCGGCGTCGGTCTGCGGGTCGTCGATCAGCGCGACCAGTCCGTCCACCAGTTCGCCGAGGTTGTGCGGGGGGATGTTGCTGGCCATGCCCACGGCGATGCCGGAGGCGCCGTTCATCAGCAGGTGCGGCACCTTCGCGGGCAGGACCACCGGCTCGCGCTCGTACTCGTCGTAGTTGGGCTGGAAGTCGACGGTGTCCTTGTCGATGTCCGCGAGCAGTTCCATCGCCAGCGCCGTGGGGCGTGCTTCCGTGTAGCGCATCGCCCCCGCGGCATCGCCGTCGATGCTGCCGAAGTTGCCCTGGCCGTCCACGAGCGGGTAGCGGAAGGCCCAGGGCTGCGCCATGCGCACCAGCGCTTCATAGATCGGGACGTCGCCGTGCGGGTGATATTTCTTCATCACGTCGCCGACGACGGCCGCGGACTTGCGATAGGGGCGGTCGGGCCGGAGGCCCGCCTCGAGCATGCCGAAGAGGATGCGCCGCTGCACCGGCTTCAGCCCGTCATACACGTTGGGCAACGCCCGGCTGACGATGACGGACATCGCGTAGTCGAGATACGAGGTCCGCATCTCCTTCTCGATGGGCTGGGGCACGATGCGGGAGTCGTCGGCCATCGCCATGGGGGCTCTCCTAGATGTCCAGGTTGCGGACTTCGCGGGCGTACTTCACGATGAAGTCGCGCCGCGGCTCGACCTCTTCGCCCATCAGCTTGCTGAAGACCTCGTCCGCCGCGGCGGCGTCCTCGATCTCGACGCGCAGGAGGGTGCGCGTGGCGGGGTTCATCGTCGTCTCCCAGAGCTGCTCGGGGTTCATCTCGGCGAGGCCCTTGTAGCGCTGCACGTCGGGCCTGCCGCCCTTGCGCTCGAACTCCTTGGTAGCGACCTGCCGCTCCTCGTCGGAGTAGACGTAGCGGCGCTCCTTGCCGGCCTTCACCAGGTACAGCGGCGGCTGGGCGATGTACACCTTGCCGTGCTCGATGAGCGGGCGCATGTAGCGGTAAAAGAAGGTGAGCAGCAGGGTGCGGATGTGGTTGCCGTCCACGTCCGCGTCGCACATGATGATCACCCGGTCGTAGCGGCGCTCGTCGAAGGTGAACTTCTCGCCGAACCCCGTGCCCAGGGCGGTGATGATGGCGCGGATCTCCTCGTGCCCCACCATCTTGTCCTCGCGCGCCTTCTCCACATTGAGGATCTTGCCCTGGATCGGCAGGATGGCCTGGAAGTGGCGGTCGCGGCCCTGCTTGGCCGAACCACCGGCGGACTCGCCCTCGACGATGAAGATCTCGCTGCGCTCCGGATCGCTCTCCACGCAGTCGGCCAGCTTCCCGGGGAGCGTGGAGACCTCGAGCGCGCTCTTGCGGCGCACCAGCTCGCGGGCCTGCTTCGCCGCCTCCCGGGCGCGCGCCGCGGTGAGGGCTTTGGTGACGATGCGCTTGGCGTCCCCGGGGTGCGTGTGCAGCCACTCCGTCAGCCAGTCGCCGAAGACCGACTCGACCAGGCCCTTCACCTCGGTGTTGCCGAGCTTGGTCTTGGTCTGGCCCTCGAACTGCGGCTCGGGCAGCTTCAGGCTGATCACCGCGGTGAGCCCCTCGCGCACGTCATCGCCGGTGAGGGTGACCTCGCCGTTCTTGATGATGCCGGCGCGCCGGGCGTAGTCGTTGATCGCCCGGGTCAGCGCGGAGCGGAAGCCGGCGAGGTGCGTGCCGCCTTCCGTGGTGGGGATGGTGTTGACGTAGGTCAGCGTGTGCTCGAGGTAGCTGTCGTTGTACTGCAGGGCGATCTCGACCTCGGTGCCCTCGCGCTCCTTCGTCATGTGCATGACGTCGGAGAGCTTGGTCTTGGTGCGGTTCGTCGTCTGGACGAGCTCGGCAATGCCCCCGGCGTGCTTGAAGGCCAGCTCCTTGCCGGTGCGCTCGTCGGTGAGGCGGATGACCAGGCCCTTGTTGAGGTAGGCGATGTCGTCGAGGCGGGCGGCGATCGGGTCCGTCTCGAACTGCAGCGCGGTCATCACCTCGGCGTCGGGCTTGAAGGTCACCCGGGTGCCGTGCTTCCGCGAGGCGCCCGCCGGCTGCAGCGGCCCCGTCCTCTTGCCGCGGGCGAAGCGCTGCTTCCAGGCCTTGCCCTCGCGCCAGACCTCGACCTCGAGCCACTCGGACAGGGCGTTCACGACCGAGACGCCCACGCCGTGCAGGCCGCCGCTGATCTTGTAGCCGCCGCCGCCGAACTTGCCGCCGGCGTGCAGCATGGTCAGGACCACCTCGACCGCGGGTTTGCCGAGCCGCGGGATGGGGTCGACCGGGATGCCGGCGCCGTCGTCGATGACCGAGGCGCTGCCGTCCTGGTGGAGGGTGACGTCGATCTGCGAGCAGCGGCCGGCCAGGGCCTCGTCCACGGAGTTGTCGACCACCTCGAAGAGGAGGTGGTGCAGCCCGTCGGGGCCGGTGCTGCCGATGTACATGGCCGGGCGCTTACGGACGCCCTCCAGCCCCTCGAGGACCTGGATCTGTTCCGCGCCATAGGGGGTCGTCGTCTGATTGGGGGCCATGTGCTGTTCCTCAGCCATCGTCGTAGTGTGTTGTTGACCCCTTCTGAACATATTGAGAGGAGCGCGCGGGTTCGGCGCCCCTCCCGGTCAGGTGATCTCGGTTGTGCGGTCCGGACGGAACTGCGTGTGCTGGTGATGCCGCACGACTTAGTTTATCACGCGGTGAAAAGGCCTGTCAACGCAGAAAACCCGCGCCAGGACTCACTTTTCTGCGTCCCAGGCCCTCGCGCTTTGACGCAGATGCGTCATCCTGCGGGCCAGCGTCCCGGCCGAGGCGGTGCACGGATAGACGGCGAGATCCCTCGTCACGACCAGGGCCTTGCAGTCGGGAGCGGGGGGGCCGCCGTGCAGCCGACCGCCGGACGTCGCCCGCTCCAGAAACTCCCGGTTGATGTCGGATCCCTCGAGCAGCCGGATGTCGAGGATGGCCACGACATCCCGGACGGGGACGACGACCTCACCCCCCAGGTGGACGTACATGCCGTTTCCTCCAGGCGAACTGGCTGCGCATCGCCTTCCGGGCCGCCTCGCGCACCTCGGGATCGGCGATCTCCGACGCGATGCGCTCCACGTCGGCGAGCTCCTCGGGCGTCAGCGTGTCGTCCACAGGCCCGGGCGGCCCGCCCGCGCCGGCGGCTCCGCGGGAGGCCGGACCCCCGGAGACCTGCTTGAAGCGGATCTCGGTGACCGCCCGCGTTCCCAGCCGCCGGTTGATCTCCTCGGCGAACCCGCCGCGCCGGGCGGACAGCTCCTGGGCCCAGATGCCGGCCGCCACCTCGGCTGTGAGAACCCCGCCCCGCAGGCCCGCAGGACGGCTGTGGGCCGCGGCCTCCGCGCCCACCACCTCGGGCCACATCTCCGCGATCAGCGCGCCGAGGGCCGCCCGCTCGACGCCGAGCGACTTCGCGGCCCCGCGCAGCAGTTCTCTAAGTGAGGTGAGCACGCTCGGCCTCGACCGTCCCGCCGGCTACCCGGTACAGCGCCGCCCCCTCGGGGAGGGCGGCCAGCGTGGCCGTCGTCGTCATCGTCAGCAGCACCTGCGTCCCGCGGAGGCCGTCCATCAAGTAGGCCTGGCGCGAGGGATCCAGCGTCAGCAGCACGTCGTCCAGCATCAGCACCGGCTCCTCGCCGGTCTCCTCGCGCAGCACCCGGCGCTCCGCGAGGCGCACCGCCAGCATCGCCGTGAGCTGCTGGCCGCGCGAGCCGAAGGTTCGCAGTTCCCGCCCGTTCACGCGCAGCCCCAGATCGTCGCGGTGCGGACCGATCAATGTCACGCCGCGAGCGGCTTCCTCGCGGCGCTTCCTCACCAGGGCCTCCCGCGCCCAGACCGTTATGGCCGCCTCGTCGTCTCCCTGGAGCGAGGGCGCATACGTCAGCGTCAGCTCTTCCCCTCCGTTGGTCAGCGCCGCGTAGATGGGCCTCGCGGCGCAGGCCAGCCGGGCCAGGACGTCTCGCCGGCGGACCATGAGCGCTGCGCCGAGCAGCGCGATCTGCTCGTCCCAGGCCTCGAGCCCCGTGCCGTGGATGCGCAGGAGGCGGTTGCGCTGCAGCAGGACGCGGCCGTACCGCTGCGCCGTGAAATAGTAGGACGGGCTGATCTGCGCGAGCAGCAGATCGAGCAGCCGTCGCCGGTAGAGCGGGCTGCCGGTGACGATCTCGGTGTCGTCGGGAGCGGCCAGCACGCAGAGAAGGCGTCCGAAGAGATCCCCGCGCCGCAGCGCCACGCCGTTCACCCGGATCTCCCGCGCCGCCCGCGCCGGCGGCTCCCCTTCTTCGCGCCGCAGCGCCACGTCGACCTCCTCGGCGCGGCCCCCCCGGTCCACACCCGCGCGCACGCGCGCCCAGGCCTCTCCCAGCATGATCATCTCGGCGTCGTGACGGGCCCGGAAGGAGCGCGCGGTGGCGGCCACCTGCACCGCCTCGAGCAGCGAGGACTTGCCCTGCGCGTTGCCCCCGACGAAGAGCGTGACCCCGGGGGCGGGGGTGACGTCGCTGTGGCGGTGGTTGCGGAACTGGACGACGCGAAGGTGGGTGAGGCGCATCGGAGTCAG
>DASUAK010000257.1:0-3287 GCA_035763845.1 bacterium
GCGCGGGAGCGCACCGGGGCGGAGGACTGAAGCGTCCAGTGCGTCGTCATCGCGCCGATGACAAGATGCGTGCCGTCCTCGCGGACCCCGCGCAGGGTGGGGATCCGGCCGATGTCGATCAGATTCGCCGGGCTCAGCACCCGCAGCTTCATCATCGGCAGCAGGCTGTGGCCCCCGGCGAGCAGCTTCGCGTCGGGCAGGGAGCGCAGCAGGTCCAGCGCCTCGTCGACGGAGCGCGGTGCGTGGTACTCGAAGGCCGCCGGGATCATCACCGCCCCTCCCGCCCCGCGGTTTCAGGCAGGGCCGGCGCCCCTTCATCCTTCAGCTTCCGCGCGGCGTGGCGGATCGAGTTCACGATGTGCTGGTACCCGGTGCAGCGGCAGAGATTGCCGTCCAGGCCGTGGCGGATCTCCTCTTCCGACGGCTCCGGGTTTCGGTCGAGGATCTGCAAAGCCGCCAGCATCATCCCCGGCGTGCAGAAGCCGCACTGCAGCCCGTGCTCCTCCCAGAACCCCTCCTGAATGGGATGGAGCCGGCCGTCCTGCGCCAGGCCCTCGACGGTCAGCACCGTCGCCCCGTCCGCCTGGACGGCCAGTACGGTGCAGGACTTCACCGCAAGGCCGTTCATGAAGACGGTGCAGGCTCCGCAGCTCGTCGTGTCACATCCCACGTGGGTCCCGGTGAGCCCGAGCACGTCCCGCAGGTAGTACACGAGCAGGAGCCGCGGCTCCACTTCATGCTTGTGCCTGACGCCGTTCACGGTGACCGTGATCGCCTTCTTCACGCGGGGCCTCCACTGTGCGGGGAACTCCGTTCCGTATTCGCCGCCCTCCGCGCCGTCCTCCTTGCCCCCCGTCACCCGGGGGCCGCCCCGGGGGGAAATTCCCCTGAAGAAACCTCGGCCGGAATGTTTAGGCGGTGAGCGGAGCGGATAAATAAGGGTCGGCGGCCTGCCGTGCCGCCTGCCTCGCCGAAGTGGGCGGCCTGGTGCCCCGCCAGGTCGCCCTCCTGCTTTATGGACGGTCCGGTCCCGGATCTCTCTACCCCGAGGGGTCCGGGAAGTGCTTGTTCGCCCAGCATCCAGGGGGAGTCCGTGTGGACGAGCTCAGAAGGCATCTGGAGCGCCGACGTACGATCCTCCGCAGCCTCTTCGACCCCTCGCCCGTCCTGGAGTCCCTCCTGGCCCACGGAACGGCGATGGAGACGCCTACCCAGCCCTGGACCGAAGCGGAGCGCCGCCTGAGCGCTCTCATCGCTCGCCTGGTGCGCTTCCGCCCCGCCCAGTGCTACGCCAACGCGCAGCAGGCGGTCCTGCTGGCCTCGCAGCTCGGGTCGGTCCCCGCCCGCCACACCATCGAGTACTGGGAAGGGTTCGCCTACCTGCCGGTGCCTGCCCCCTTCGCCCACGGCTGGTGCGTGCTGAATGGCCGGGTGTGGGATCTCTCCATGGAACACCTCGGTCACAACATCGGGATCGGTTATCTCGGGATGAGGATCCCCTCCTCGTACATCAAAGAGGCGATGATTGACCGCCGAACGTACGCTCCCCTCCTTCATCAGTGGCTCCGCCGGCTGAACGGAGTCGACCACGCTCCCGTCGAACCAACCGGGCGTGGCCTCTCCCCTCTCCGCGCGCGAGGCGGCCTGGCAGGCGCTCCGTCGCGGGTGTGACGTCCTCGTCATCGGCGGCGGGATCACGGGGGCGGGTGTCGCCCTCGACGCCGCCCTCCGCGGCTACTCCGTAATCCTCGTCGAGCGGTGCGACTTCGCCGGCGGAACCAGCAGCCGGTCCACCAAACTCGTTCACGGCGGCCTCCGCTATCTGCCCCAGATGCAGTTCGGCCTGGTCCGGGAAGCCCTGGTGGAGCGGGAACGGCTCCGGCGTCTGGCCCCCGCGCTCGTCCGGCCGCTCGGCTTCGTGGTTCCCCTGTACGCGGACACCCGCCGCCCGCTGGGTCTGCGCATCCCCGGACCTGTGCGGCCGCTGACGACCATGGCCATGGGGGCGGGACTCTGGGCCTACGATCTGCTGAGCCGCACCGATCTGCCGCACCGCCGTCTGGGCAGAGAGGAGGCACTGGCGCTGGCGCCCTCGCTGCGGGTGCAGGACCTGCGGTCGGCTTTCCACTAAACCGACGCCCAGACCGATGACTTGACCCTCACGCTGGCCGTGCTCGCGGCAGCGCGCGCAAGTGGAGCGGTCACGCTCAACTATGCCGAGGTGACCGGCATCGAAACCAATCCTCCGAGAGCAGCCGTCGTCGATCGGATCGGAAGCGCGGCCGCCCAAGCTGCCGCGCGACACATCGTGAACGCCGCCGGGATCTGGGCGGAGCAGGTGGCCGCGCTGGCGGGCCCGGTCCCGTTCCGCATCGAGCGCAGCAAGGGCACCCACCTGGTTCTCGACGCTCCGGAGCTGCTCCGTGACGCGGCGCTGGTCATCCCGGAGACGGATGACGGCAGGCTGGCCTTCGCCGTCCCCTGGCGGGGGCGTGTGCTCCTCGGCACGACCGATGAGGCCGCGGCGGGCGATCCCGACGCGCCGCGGGCGGAGGCGCGCGAAGCCCGCTACCTGCTGGACCATCTGAACCGCTACCTGTCGAAGCCGGTCGATCGCGGCGTGGTGATCTCGGCCTATGCCGGGCTACGGCCGCTCGTCCGGCGGGGACGGGGCTCTTCCGCGGCGCTGTCGCGCAGCCATGAGGTGGTCGAGCATCCGGGCCCGATGGTGTCGATCATCGGAGGGAAGCTCACCACCTACCGGCAGATGGCGGAGGACACGGTCGACGTCCTGGTACGCCGCGACGGGCGCCGGGCGTCCTCGACGACGGCGTCCACTCCACTGCCGGCGCCGTCCGGGATCGAGGAGCTGAGGGCTCACGTCGTCCACGCGGTGCGCGAGGAGCAGTGCGTGCGCCTCACCGACTTCATGATCGCCCGCCGCGCCCTCGCCCTGCTCGATCGGGATCACGGGCTGGCGGCCGTCGATGAGGTCGCCGCGGTCATGGCCAGCGAGCTGGGCTGGACGAGCGAGCAGACGGGACGGGAGATCGAGACGTACCGCGGTCGCGTGGCGGCTGAGACGGCGTTCCTGCGCGAGCTCTGAGGCCCCCGCTCAGTCGGGCAGCACGTCGGCGATGCCGTCGAGCACGAAGTCGGGCCGCTCAGGCCAGCGGGCCAGGGCGACCTCGTCGGTCGCGCCGCTCAGCACGATCGCGGAGGCCATCCCGGCGGCGCGGGCCAGCGCCAGATCGGTCTCCAGGCGGTCACCCACCATCAGGCACTCG
>DASUAK010000258.1:0-3974 GCA_035763845.1 bacterium
TACAAGTACGAGGGCGTCAGCCCGGCGGGCAGCCACAAACCCAACACCGCGGTGGCCCAGGCGTTCTACAACAAGCAGGCGGGCGTGCGCCGGCTGACGACCGAGACCGGCGCGGGGCAGTGGGGCAGCGCGCTCGCGCTGGCCTGCCGGATGTTCGACCTGGCCTGTACCGTCTACATGGTCAGGGTCTCCTACGAGCAGAAGCCCTACCGCAAGGTGATGATGCAGACCTGGGGCGCAGAGGTCTTCCCGAGCCCGAGCAATCGCACGCAGGCCGGGAAGGGGATCCTCGACGGCGCCCCGCGCTCGCCGGGGAGCCTCGGCATCGCGATCAGCGAAGCCGTCGAGGACGCCGCCACCCACGACGACACCAAGTACTCGCTGGGCAGCGTGCTCAACCACGTGCTGATGCATCAGACGGTGATCGGGCTCGAGGCGAAGCAGCAGATGGAGATGGCCGGCGAGTATCCGGACGTGGTCATCGGCTGCGTCGGCGGCGGCAGCAACATGGCCGGGCTGACCTTCCCGTTCCTCGCCGACAAGTTCAAGGGGAAGGCCGTGCGGGTGGTGGCGGTCGAGCCGGAAGCGTGCCCGACCCTGACCCGGGGCGAGTACCTGTACGACTTCGGCGACACCGCGGCCACCACGCCGCTGCTGAAGATGTACACGCTCGGCCATCGCTTCGTGCCGCCCGCGATCCACGCCGGCGGGCTGCGCTACCACGGCGACGCGCCGCTGCTGTGCCTGCTGTACCACCACAAGTACATCGAGGCCGTGGCCTACCACCAGCGGCCGGTCTTCGAGACGGCGGTGCAGTTCGCGAAGGCGGAGGGCATCCTGCCCGCGCCGGAGTCGGCCCACGCCATCCGCAAGGCCGTCGAGGAGGCGCTCGCCTGCAAGCGCGAGGGCGTGCGGCGGACCATCCTCTTCAACCTCAGCGGCCACGGGCACTTCGACCTGGGCGCCTACGAGGCGCACCTGGCGGGGAAGCTGGAGGATTACGCGTATCCGGAGGAGCAGGTCGAACGGGCCGTGCGGGAGCTCGCCGCGATCCAGCCGGGGTAGCGCACGGACGGTCGCGCGGAGCGGGATCTAGCGGACGCGGATCCGCCCGGCGACCTCGCGGCCGATGGCGTGCGAGACGCCATCCACCCGCAGGCTCACCGGGCCATTGAAGGGCGCAACTTCTTTGACTTCGACGACCGCGCCGGGCAGGAGCTTCTCCGCGGCGAGGTATTCGAGCAGGGCACGGTCTTCTTCCGGCACCGAGGCGATGGTCGCCCGCGCTCCAGGGCCGATCTCGCTCAGGGACCGCGTCGGCACCGCGCGCGCCGCGGTGCCGCCTTCTCCGGGGATGGGCAAACCGTGCGGGCAGGTCGTGGGGTGGCCGAGCACGGCGGCCAGGCGCGACTCGACCTCGTCGCTGATCACGTGCTCCATCTTGCAGGCCTCGTCGTACACCTGCGGCAGCTCCATCTTCAGCACGTCGGTGAGCAGCCGCTCGGCCAGGCGCAGGCGGCGCACGACAGTGGTCGCCTTCTCCTGGCCGGAGGCGGTGAGGTTGAAGCCGTCGTTGGCGCCGCGGACGTAGCCCTGCTGCTCCAGCCGGCGCAGCATCTCGGAGGCCGAGGGCGCCGAGACGCCCATGAACTCGGCTACTTTGGAGACAGTCGCGGGCGGCGCCAGCTGCTGCAGGGTGAGCACCGCCTTGAGGTACATCTCCATGCGCTCGGTCTTGGCGATGTCGTGGGTGGTCATGCCCGGCACTCCGCGCAGACGCCGCGGAAGACGACGTCCTGCCGCGCGATGACGAAGCCCTGGCGCTGGTCCGGCGGCACTTCGACCTGATCGACGGGGACGAAGACGTCCTTGATCTTGCCGCACCGCTCGCAGACCAGGTGCTGGTGGCGTCTGGGGTTAACGCAGAACCGCTTGCTGCCGGTGCCGAGGTCGATGGAGCGGATGGCCTCCAGTTCCTCGAGCTCGTCGAGGATGGCGTAGACGGTCCGCAGGGAGAGGGAGGACATCTCCCGGGTGGCCCGGACGTGGACCGCCTCCGCGGAGGGGTGGTCGGCGCCCATCTCCCGCACGATGCGGAAGACGAGCGAGCGCTGGGGGGTCACCCGCAGCCCCCTGGCCCGGAACGCGGAGGCGATCTCGGGGTAGCCGCTCATCGCAGAGGGTTTGCTAACAACGATTGTTGAGTAGCCAGGTCAACATCTCCAGGGCCGCTTCTGATGCGGCGGAATCAACCTATCCCCGGTATACGGTGTCGGATGTAGGGAGGTCAATCGGGCGGTGATAGGATTGACCCAACTCCAGAATTAGGATAGCCTAACCCCGGTTCACCGACAAGGAGGGGGCGCACGGCTTTGGCGGCATCAGCTCTGATCATGCTCCGCGAGGGGCTCGAAGCGGCCCTGATCGTCAGCATCATCCTGGCCTACCTGACCCGGACGGGGAACCGCGACCGCGCCGGGAGCGTCTGGGTCGGGACCGTCGTAGCCCTCCTGCTCAGCGTCTTCGTCGGGGGCCTGATCTTCCTCACCGCCGGAAGCTTCGAAGGGCGGGCGGAGGAGATCTTCGAGGGCACCGCGATGCTCACCGCCGCCGGCGTCCTGACCTACATGATCTTCTGGATGCGGCGGCAGGCGATCAACATCCGGGCCAACCTGCAGGCCCAGCTGCACACAGCCCTCGAGTCCGGCTCCGCGCTGGCGCTCGGCGGGCTGGCATTCGTCGCGGTCGGCCGGGAAGGCATCGAGACCGCGCTGTTCATGTTCGCCGCGTCCAAGACGACCTCGCCGTATGCAACCACGCTGGGCGGGCTGCTCGGCCTCGGCGGCGCGGTGCTGCTCGGGTACCTCCTCTACCGGGGCACCTACCGCATGAACCTCCGCGCCTTCTTCAACGTGACAAGCGTCCTGCTGCTCCTCTTCGCGGCCGGGCTGCTCGCGCACGGCCTCCACGAGTTCCACGAGGCGGCGCTCATCCCGCCGATCGTCGAGCATATCTGGGACACCAACGCCGTCCTGCACGAGAGGTCGACGGTGGGGAGCTTCCTGGCGGCCATCTTCGGATACAACGGCAATCCCTCGCTCCTCGAGGTGCTGGCCTGGGCCGGCTACCTCGGCTTGGTGGGGTGGGCCTACTTCCGCCCGGCGACCGTCCGGGAGCTGCGGCCCCAGCGCGCCTGAGTTGACCACCGCAGAGATCATGGCCGTGGCCCTGGAGATGGGCGGCTTCGACCGCCTGCCCGAGGACTCGGCCGTCTTCGTGCCCGGGCGCAACATCCGGCGCGCCATCTTCGGGGTGGACGTCGGCGCCGGCGAGCTCCTCGCCGCCCGGCAGCTCGGCTTCGATCTGGTCATCGCCCACCATCCCTCGGGGACCTACATCGACACCTGGAAGGTGCTGCAGCGCCACGTCGAGTTCATGGTTCGGGCCGGCGTGCCGGAAGCGGCGGCGCGGGAGGCCGTGGCCGAGCGGGTCGAGGCGACAGCTCTGCGGGGCCAGATCAGCAACACCGATCAGGCGCCTTCGGTGGCGCGGCTGCTGGGCCTGCCCTTCATGAACATCCACGCGCCGCTGGATGAGATCGGCCGGCGGCGGATGCGCGCCGAGGTGGACCGGGTCCTGGCCGGATCGGACCCGCGGGCGGACGACCTCGTCGAGGCTCTGGCCGCGCTCCCCGAGATGCGCGCGGCGGCCACCACCGTCACGCTGCTGCTCGGCGATCCGCGCAGCCCCGTCCGCAACGTCGTCGTCGGCCACGGGGCACTCACCAACGGCGGCTATCCGGTGGCGCGGACGTGCTTCGCCCACGGCGTGGACACGGTCGTCTACATCCACATCGAGTACGGGGAGCTCCAGCGCCTGCGCGCGGAGGGCCGCGGCAACCTCATCATGACCGGCCATCTCGCCGGCGACGCGCTGGGCTTCACGCCCTTCCTCGCCGAGCTGCGCCGGCGCGG
>DASUAK010000259.1:0-8768 GCA_035763845.1 bacterium
CCGTGTACCACCGGGCCAGCGTGGGGGCCAGGATGAAGAGGACGACGAACAGGACCACCAGCCAGGCGCGCAGTCTCACGGTATGCTCCTTTCGCCGGTATTGTACAATGGACCTATGGTGCAGGAGACGGACACCCTCACACGTGAGCAGGCCGTCGAGGTCCTGAAGATGATCTACGATCCGGAGATCCCGGTCAACATCTACGACCTGGGACTGATCTACGACCTCGAGATCGTGGGCTGGGATGTGACCATCAAGATGACCCTCACCGCGGTGGGCTGCCCGATCGGTCCGGCGATCGCGGAGGAGATCCGCAACAAACTTCAGTCCGTCGGCGCAGGCAACGTGATCGTGGACTTCGTCTGGAGCCCCCCGTGGACGCCCGACCGGCTGTCGGAAGACGGCCGGCTGGCCCTACAGAGCATGGGCTACCCCGTCTAGCGGCCGAACAGCGCGCGCCCGATTCCCCGGCCAGCCACGGCCACCAGCATGTACCCCGCGGCCAGGAAACCCACGGGCACCATCTTCAGCAGATCGAGATAGTACTTGAAGCCGAGCCGCAGGTCGGGCAGGTACCAGGCGAAATGCGCGTCCCACTGCCAGTAGAAGTACAGCACCTGCAGCAAGAGAGCGTAGCCTACAAGGAAGCCCATGTCCAGCGCGGTCCGCGCCGCATCCATCATGCCCGCGCGGGCGGTGAGCAGCCCGGCCAGGAGCGCCGCCGCGCTGATGGCGATCGCTGAGTCGATGAGGCGGCCGTTGAAGAACTGCAGGATGAGGGACTCGGTGTTGAAAACGCTGAGCGAGAAGGTGTAGCCCCGGCCGAAGAACAGGCCGTAGTCGACGGCGAAGAAGGCGGCCGCGCCCACCGCGGCCGGCAGCAGCAGCACCTTCCGCCCGTGCAGCGCGAGGTAGACCAGCGGAATCACAGCGATGCCCGCCGCCACCGGGAGGCGCCGCCGGCGCTCCCGCTCCAGCCGGGCCTGCCGCCCTGTGAAGTACTCGTGCGCGATGTCGTCGGAGAAACCGGCCACCCCGTCCGGACCGTCGGACAGAGCGCCGAGCCGCGCGTCGCTGAACAGCGCGGCCAGATTCGGGTTTCCGAGATAGCCGGCGACGTACGAGTAGAGGTTCCGCTGCTGCTCCGCCCAGCGCCGGGCCAGACCCGCGGTGTCCCCGTCCAGCGCCTCGACGAGCGGGCGGCCCTGGCTGTGGGCGGGGATGCCCAGACCGAGCAGGGCCGCAACCGTGGGCGCGACGTCGGCCTGCCGCACCGCCCCGCCGCGCACCCCAGGTCGGATGCCCGCCCCGACCAGGACGAGCGGCACCTGTTTCACCACCGGCTCCCAGCCCCCGTGCCCGCCGCTGTCGATGTGCCCGTGATCCGACGTCACGATCACCGTGCCCGTGGCCGGATCGACCGCCCGCGCGATCGCGGCGATGTGGGCGTCGACACGCCGCACCGCCTCGGTGTACTGCGCGCTGGTGCCGCCGAAGGCATGGGCGAGGATGTCGGGGCTGGGCAGATGGACGAGCACGAACTGCAGATTGCCGCCGATGAGGCGCAGCGCGCCGACGGTCACGCGGGTGCTGGTGCGGAACGCGTCGTTGAGATCGCGGGAGTCGTGGGGATCCTCGACGAGGGCCCGCTCGTCCGGCGCGCCGCCGAAGAGCATGCCCCAGCCCGGGCTCCCCGCCACGCCGGTGCGGAGCCCGGCCCGCCTCGCCGCGGCGAAGAGGTGGTCCACCGGTACGCGGCCTTTGAACCAGTTGGTGGTGACCCCGCTGACCTCCTGGCCGGCGCCCGAGGCGATGAGCGTCCATCCCGGATACGACAGCGAGGGTTCCCCGGTCCAGGCCGTGAAGTCCGCGCCCTGCCGCCGGAGCTGATTCAGCGCCGTCATCCGGAGGGAGGCGTCCACACGGAGGCCGTCCACGACGATGAGCACGACGCGAGGGCTGAGGGCGGCCGCCGGCGCGCCCGTGGGCAGCGGACCGGAGAAGGGCGACCGGTACTCCACGACGGCGTCCCAGGAGTAGCGGGTCAGCTGCTGCGCGCCGTAGCCGGCGGCAGCCAGGATGACGACGAGCATCAGCGGCGCAGCGATGGACCGGATGGCGAACACCTCTCCCCTGACAAACTGCCCGTAGGTTCGTCGCGTTAGAACCGCAGCCCTGTCCTGGCGGGCTATGTCCGGGAGGCGGCGAAGTGCCGGCAGGCGTCCACGAAGCGCTGGGCCATCTCGGGCTTGGAGGCGAAGTGGACGTGCGTGTATCCGGCGAGGAAGCCGGGCGCGGCGATGCCGTCCCGGCCGTCGGCGATCCCTTCGCCGTCGACGGCGCGGTAGGCCAGGGCCACCGGACCGCGCACGTCGATCGTGGACCAGTGGAACTCATGGCCCCGGACGGACTCACCCGCCCGGAGCAGCAGGGTGTCCGTCTCCGCCTCGAGGGTGACGTAGCTCAGGGCGGTGGGGCGGCCGTGCATCCGCGCCGTGGCCGGCAGGACGCCGACCATCTCCGTGCGCCGGGTCCCGTCGATCAACTCCTCCGCCAGGTAGAGCATCCCCCCGCACTCGGCGTACACCGGCATGCCGCCGGCGACCGCCGCGGCGACCGCGCGGCGCATCGGCGCGTTCTCGGCGAGATCCCGGGCGTGGATCTCGGGAAAACCGCCCCCCAGGTACAGGCCGTCCACCTCCGGGAGGGCCCGGTCGTGCAGCGGGCTGAACGGGACGAGGCGGGCGCCGGCGGCCTCGAGCATCTCGAGGCCGTCCTGATAGTAGAAGCTGAAGGCCTTGTCCCGGGCGAGGCCGATCCGCGCCGAAGCAGGCGCGGGCATGGCCGGGAACGCCAGGGGACCGCGGACCACGACGGGCGGGGCGGTGCGCGCGATCCGCATCACCGCGTCGACGTCGACGTGGGCGGCGACGGCGTCGGCGAGGGCCTCGATCGCGTCCTGCGACGCGGGGAGGTCGGCGGCCAGGCCGAGGTGGCGCTCGGGGATGCGCAATCGGTCGTCCCAGGGCAGGGCCCCCAGCAGCGGGATACCGGAGGGGGCGAGGGCGGCCCGCAGCGTCTCGACGTGGCGGGCCCCGCCGGCGCGGTTGGCGATGACGCCCGCGATGTTCAGCTGGGGATCGAAGGCCGCAAAGCCCAGCGCGGTGGCCGCGGCGCTGCGCGAAGCGCCCCCGACGTCGATCACGAGGATGACCGGAACGCCGAGCAGGCGCGCTACCTCCGCGGTGGACCCCTCGTCCCCCGCCCGCCCGTCGTATAGCCCCATCATCCCCTCGATGAGGGCGGCCTGCGAGCCGTCCGCGCCGCGGGCCAGCAGCTCGACGACGGTGGGATGCGGCAGCATCCAGGAGTCGAGGTTCCGGCACGGCCGGCCGGCCGCCGCCGCGAGCAGCAGTGGATCGATGAAGTCGGGGCCCACCTTGAACGGCTGCGGGTGCATGCCGCGCCGGGCGAGCGCGCGCAGCAGCCCGAGGCTCACGGACGTCTTCCCGCAGCCGCTGTGGGTTCCGGCGATCAACACGCGGGGAAGCTGCATCACCGGGCTTTTCGACGCCCCGCGCATCTCACCCTTGACACCCCTGAGGACCGATGCTACCCTGAGCGCGTTTAGCTGTTCAAAGTGGCTGACAAGAGAGGAGGTGAGGCCGGCAATGAGGAGTACAATCGCCCCGGCCCACCGGAGAGGAATTTCCGGGTAGACGGAACTGATTTCGTCTTCCCAGCGTCCTGGTCTAGTGGGCCGGGGCGCTTTTCTTTTAGGGGCGTCTGCGCGCCCATGCGATGGGGCATCGCATCAGTAAGGAACGAGGCAGTACGGGGGCACGGCAGCGTTGCGCATACTACTTCTCTGGGTCGTCATCCTAACCGTGGCGATCACCTCGTGGGCGCAGGCCAGGCCCACGGCGTCGGATGATCGCATCTTCCGGGCCACGCCGGCCAGCGGCTCACTGCCGAACGGCGGCAACCCCGAGCCCACGTCCCACGTCCGCCTCACCGACGTCGTGTGGTCCGAGGAGGGCCAGCTCGGCAAGCTGCTGATCCGCACCGACGGCCCGGTGAGCTACCGCGCCTTCGCCACCGGCAGCCGCATCGTCCTGGACATGTGGCAGGCGGGCAACGCCCGCTGGCAGACGATCGCCATCGACCACCCCTACGTCCGCCGGCTGCGCGTCCGCCAGTACACGCCGGGGCTGGCTCGTGTCTACATCGATCTAAAGCGGCCGGCCCGCTACAAGACCTTCGTGAAGTACGATCCGCACGCCATCGCCGTCGTCGTCATCCCGCCGTGGATGGCCACGACCAAGCTGCCCACGAGCGTGGCCTACGAGAAGCTGCGGGTGCCCACGGGCACCGGCAGCACGGCGGTGCATGTCCTGCGCATCGACCCGCGCTCCCCGGACATCACGATCAGGCCGGTCATCCCCGGCGACGTGGGCGCGGGCCGGGAGACGACCAGCGTGGTGGCGACGCGCTACGACGCGATCGCGGCGATCAACGGCGGATACTTCGCCGGGTCGGGCGCCCCGCTGGGGATGGTCGTGATCGATGGCGAGATGGTCAGCGCCCCGCTGCCGCGCCGCTCCGTCTTCGGCATCTCTCGCGAAGGGCAGCCGTTCATCAACAGCTTCGAGTTCCAGGGCAGGCTGCGGACGCCGAACAACGTCTCGCTGTGGGTCTCCGCGGTGAACCGGCCGCCGCACGCGGGCGCCGTCGCGGTGTACACGCCGCGCTACGGGCCGCTCACCCCTCCCCTGGAGACCGCGATCGTCGTGCGCGACGGCATCGTCCAGCGCTTCGCCTCCGGGCGGATCATGATCCCCGACCGCGGCTACGTCCTGACGGTGAACCAGACCGAGGAGTCGCTGCTCACCAAGCACCTCGTCGTCGGCGACCGCGTCACCGTCCGCTTCGACTTCTGGCCGGACATGGACGTGATCAGCGCGCTGGGCGGGGGGCCGCGGCTGGTCAAGGACGGGACCCCCTTCATCCCCTTCGTCTGGGAGTGGCTGCCGACGCGGCTGTTCGCCTCCCGCGCTCCGCGCACGGCCGTCGGCATTACGACCCACGGCAAGCTGATCTTCGTCACCGTGGACGGCCGCAGCCGGCGCAACACCGGCATGACGCTCGCCGAGCTGGCGCGGCTGATGGTGAGCCTGGGCGCCGGTGAGGCGATGAACCTCGACGGCGGCGGCTCCGCAACAATGGTCGTGGGCGGCCGCACCGTGAACGAGCCCTCGGACGGGGCGGAGCGGCCCGTAGGCTCGGCCCTCATCATCCTGCGCACCGCAGTCCCCAACCCGTAGCCCGTCCGACCAGCCGAGCCTCCCGCAGCGGCCCGCCGCCGGCGTCGTGACAGAAGCGTCACAGCACCCGGGGTAGAAATAGAAGTATCCTATGGGGGGACCGGCGCGGCGCGACGTCCGCGAATTCCTGGACACACCCGGGCAGGATCCACGTGAGCTCCGCCTGCTGCTCGGCGACATCCGCCGGGCGAACCGCCGCTACGGCGGATCCCGGCTCGTCCTGCGCCATCTCACCGCCATCACCGCCGCCATCCCCCGCCGCCCGCTCACCCTGCTCGATGTCGCCTCGGGAGGAGCGGACGTCCCTCTCCGCGTCGTGGAATGGGCGGCCGCCCGCCGCATCCAGCTGCGCATCGTCGCCGTCGACGTGAATCCCGACGTTTTGGAGGCGGCCGGGGAGAAGACGAAAGCACGGGACGAGGTACGCTTGGTGCGCGCAGATGCGCTGGCCCTGCCGTTTCCCGACGGGACGTTCGACATCGTCACCTGCGGCCTCACCCTGCACCACTTCAGCCTGGAGGGCGGCGCCCTCGCCCTGCGCGAGATCGACCGCGTGGCGCGCGAGGCGTTCGTGGTCAACGACATCGTGCGGTCCTGGGCGGGATACGCCGGGGCCTGGCTGGACACACGCCTGTTCGCCCGCAGCCGTCTCGCCCGCCACGACGGGCCGGTCTCGGTGCTGCGCGCCTTCACGGTCCCCGAGCTGCGGCGGATGATCGCGCTCGCCGGCCTGAACGGCGTCAAGATCGTACCCCATCCGCTGTTCCGGGTGGCGCTGGTCAGGCGCCCGCGGGGAATCCCGTCATGAGCGTGGCCGACGTCCTCGTGGTCGGTGCGGGACCGGCCGGCTCCGCGGCCGCGGCCTCCCTGGCGGCCCGGGGCTGGCGCGTGATCCTCGCCGATCGAGCAGTCTTCCCCCGGTCCAAGCCGTGCGGGGACTACTGCAACCCGGGCGCCGTGGAGACGCTGCGGTCGTTGGACCTGCTGCCGGCGCTCGAACGGTCCGGCGCGGGCTCCATCGACGGGATGACGGTCGTCGGACAGGACGGCTCGACGATGCGCGGGCGCTTTCCCTCGGGCCGCGGGGCGCTGCTCCGGCGGGAGACGCTGGACATGCTGCTCCTGCGCAGGGCCGAGCAGAAAGGAGCGCACCTCGTAGAACGGTTTAGGGCCGATGAAATCAGTGTGGCAGACAGCGTTGAGGTCCGGGATACGCTCTCCGGACGCGCGCTGCGCGCGCGCTTACTCATCGCCGCTGACGGGATGCGCTCTGCGGTTGCCCGGCGCCTGGGGCTGCTGCGCGGCCTGCCCGACGGCCGCTTCACGGCAGGCGCGTACTTCTCCGGCGTCTCGGGCCCGCCGGAAGGCGAGCTGCACCTGGGGGACGGCCTCTACGGCGGGGTGGCGCGTTTCGGGGACGGCACCGCCAACGTCTGCCTCGCCTTGCCCCGGACGCTGTACCGGGGACGCTCGGCTGCCGAGGCCTTCGCCCTCGGCCTGCGGGGGCTTCCGGTCCTGGGGGAGACGGTGTCCGGATGGCGGCCCCTCTCGCCGTTCCGCGTCACCGGCCCGATCGGGTTCGCCCGCCGCGCTGTGAGCGCCGCGGGCGTGCTGCTCGCGGGAGATGCGGCGGGGCAGGTCGAGCCGCTGACCGGCCAGGGCATCGCCGCCGCGCTGCGGTCCGGGCTCGATGCGGCGGAGGAGGCGCACCGCGCGCTCGAGACAGGGGATCTGTCGGCTATCAGCCTCCACCGCTACGACCGGCGCCGGGCGGCCGCGTTCGGACCGTCGGTGCGCATGATGAAGGTGGTCACCGCCCTGGCCCTGCGGCCGGGCCTCACCCCGCTGCTGCTCCGGCGGCTCTCCACCCGCCCCGGCCTCTCCCGCCGCCTTCTCGGAGCCGCGGGGAATGTGCTCGACCCAGACGCGATCCTCTCACCGGGCTTCGCCGTGCGTCTGCTGCTGGGGTTCGATGCGCACCAGGCATGAGGCCGTGGTCCGCGCCGCGCCGGAGGCGATCTTCGCCCTGGCCGCCGACGTGGAGGCCTGGACGTCCCTGCATCCGGCCTACCGCTGGTGCCGCGTCCTGGACCGCTCCCCCGACGGAGTGCTCTTCCAGATGGGCGGCCGCATCCGCGGCTGGCCGGCGCGGTGGACCGCCCGGCAGCAGCGCTTCCCCGCGGAGGGACGCATCGTCTTCCGGCACGTCGCGGGGATCACGCGGGGGATGGTGGTCGAGTGGGTCCTGCGGCCGGTTGCGGAAGGCACCCATGTCACGATCCACCACGACCTGATCATGGCCTGGCCCCTGGTCGGGCGGGCCGTCTCGGATCTCGTGGTGGGACCGGTCTTCATCGATTGGATCGCGGCGCGCACGCTGGAAGGCGTGGCTCGCCGACTGGAGACGAGGTGATGGCGATGCGACGGGTGGTGGTGACAGGGATCGGCGCGGTGACGCCCATCGGGTCGGGGGCGCAGGGGCTGCGGGATGGCGTACGGCGAGGAACGTCCGCGATCGACCGCCTGACCCGCTTCGACGCGAACGGCTACGCCTGCCGCATCGCGGCGGAGGTGCGCGACTTCGATCCGCTGCAGTACGTGGACGCCAAGCGGGCCCGGCGGCTGGACCGCTTCGCGCAGTTCTCCGTGGCGGCGGGACGGCAGGCCGCAGACGACAGCGGCCTGCGACTTGAGGATGAGGACCGCGAACGCATCGGCTGCTTCATCGGCGCCGCCCTCGGCGGGGGCGCCTTCGCCGAGGAGCAGCACGCCGTCTTCCTGCGGGAGGGGCTGCGCCGGGTCAGGCCCACGCTGGCCCTGGCCGTCTTCAGCGGCGCCGCCTCCTGCAACATCGCCATCGAGCTGGGGCTCATGGGGCCGAGCAGCGCCAACTCCGACAGCTGCAGCTCGGGGGCGATCGCCATCGGCGCCGCCTTCCGCACGATCAGGGAAGGCCATGCCGACGTCATGCTGGCCGGCGGCGTGGAGTGCCCCCTCTCCCCGCTGATCTTCGGGTCGTTCGACATCATCCGCGCGATGTCGACCCGCAACGACGACCCCTCGCGCGCCTGCCGGCCGTTCGACCGCGGGCGCGACGGCTTCGTCATGGCCGAGGGGGCGGCGGTGCTGATCCTGGAGGAGCTGGGCCGCGCACAGCGGAGGGGGGCGCCCATCTACGGCGAGGTGCTCGGCTACGGCGCCACCAACGACGCCCATCACATGACGGCCCCCCTCCCCTCGGGACACCAGGCCGCGCGCGCCATGCGCCTCGCCCTCGCCGAGGCCGATCTCGTACCCGAGCAGATCGGCTACATCAACGCCCACGCCAGCGCCACGCCCCTGAACGACGTCGCCGAGACGAAGGCGATCAAGCTCGTCTTCGGCGAGCACGCCCCGCACGTGCCCGTCAGCGGGACGAAGGCGATGCACGGGCATTCGCTTGG
>DASUAK010000260.1:0-3182 GCA_035763845.1 bacterium
CTCCTCGGGGGACACGGACCGGAGCCGGCCCAGCGTGCGCGCCAGGGCGGAGAGATCAGGCCGGATACGGCTGACGAGATACAGCTCGGTGCGGTTGCAGGTGCTGAGGATGAGCGACTCGGCCACCCCGTCGATCGCACCCACGACCGGTAGAACGGCCTCGAGCTCCGCCACCGAGAAGGCGAGATGCTCCCGGATACGCAGGGGCGCCGTCTTGTGCGTCAGGCCGATGATGGACAGCATTCCGCGCGGACGAATCTCCGGAAATCTATGGAATCCTTCTGGATTCGGGCCGAACGTCCCTTTAACTTGGGGCTAGCATACCAAGGAAGCAAAGAGGACGGCATCAGGCCATCGGCCGATATGGTTCCACTCCGCGACTGATTGGCCGGCCATGGTCACTGCGGCCTAATGAGATAGGCATGGCTAACATCAGCAGTGAGGCCGTCCGACCCGTCGTTTCCGCGGTCAACTCCCGGGGCGGCCGCTCCGCCCGCGCATGGCTGCCCGTCCTGTGGATCCCGCTCGTGCTGGGGGTCATCTTCACCGGTCTGTTCTGGGGCGGCGGCAGGCTTGCCGGGCTCCTGGATACGGCGTGGCGCCTGCACGCCTCTCCCCCGCTCGGCGCCGCCGTCCGCGCGATCCTGGGAAACGGCATCGCCGCCCGCGTCGTGCTGTGGGGCGTGGACGCGGGACTCAACGCGGTCCTCTCCGTCGCGATCCCTTACGTGCTGACGTTCTACCTGATCCTGGCGCTGCTGCAGGAGTCGGGCATCCTCGGGCACGTCACCGCCGCCGCCGACGACCTCCTCGTCCGCACCGGCCTGACCGCGACCGCCTCCCTGCCGCTCGTGATCGGCGCGGGCTGCAACGTCCCGGCGATCCTCAGCCTGCGCGGCCTGCGCACCGAGACGGAGCGTGTCGTCGCCGGCACGCTCGTCACGCTGGTCCCTTGCAGCGCGCGCACCGCGGTCGTCTTCGGCACGGTCGGCTACGTCCTGGGATGGATCTGGGCCCTCGGCCTCTATGCCCTCGTCGCCGCGGTCATCATCGCCTCCGGCCACGGGCTGCGCCGCATCTTCCCCGGCGTCCGCCCGCCCGCGCGGCCCGCCCCCGCGCTGCGCCGTCCCGCCCTCCGCCCGGTGGCGGTCACGCTGTGGGCGCACCTGCGGGAGTTCGTCCTGGGCGCGGCGCCGTTCGTCCTCGCGGGGAGCGTCGTCCTGGGCGGGCTCTATGAAACGGGGCTGATCGCCGGCGCCGCCGGACCGCTTGCCCCTCTGGTCGAAGGGTGGCTGAGGCTGCCGCCTGCGGCGGGGCTCACGCTGATCTTCGCCGTCCTGCGCAAGGAGTTGGCCCTGCAGCTGCTGATGGCCATGGCCGCGATGAGCGGTGCGGGTGGGGGCGGGATCCGCGAGTTGATGTCCCCGGCGCAGATCTTCACCTACGCCCTCGTCAACACGATCGCGGTGCCCTGCACGGCGACGATCGGGGTCCTCGCGCGCACCGTGGGAGGCCGCCGGGCCGCGGCGATCGCGGGCAGCACGCTCGTCCTGGCTCTGCTCCTCGGAGGGATCGCCGCGCGGATGCTGGCCGCTACAGCAGCTTGGCCCCGTTGACCTGCAGCTTGAACTCGCAGGACAGGAACAACGCCGCCCGGCGGCACATCACCATGCGACTGAGGAAGATCTCGAAGTACTCCATCACCTGCGAGAGCTTGGTGTCGATCGTCAGCTCGAGGGCGATCGATTTGCTCTTCTCGTCCACGCGCAGGAAGGAGTGCTCGACCGCGTAGTTCACGCGGTCGTGGATGTCGAAGGTCGTGGGATCGGGATTGCGCACGCGGGAGCGGTGCACGTCGGACTTGTCGGCCAGGATCACCGCGGCGCCGACCGGGCTGACCGGCTCGCCGCCCTTCTCCTCGTGGTTGCCGATGGCCCCCATCACCACCGCCCGCTCCACAGGATCCATCCCATGGCGCAGGAGGATGTCGTTGGCCAGGACGGCGCCGGTGTGCTCGTGGTTGATGCGGCTGACCAGGTTGCCGATATCGTGCAGGTACGCCGCCATCGCCGCCAGCTGCGCGTCGCGGTCGGGAAAGGCCAGGCGCTTCAGGGTGTTGGAGGCGATGTTCGCGCACAGGTTGGCGTGGCGCGCGCCGTGCTCGGTGTAGCCGATCGCGCCGGTGTACTCGTTCGCTTTGGTGATGTAGGCGTCCACCTCGGGGTCGCGCTTGAGCTCCTCGAGGGTGATGAGCCGCTGTTTGGCGGCAACAGTCTCCGCGGACTCTGCCATGGGACTCCGGTGCTCCTGTGTCTTGAGAGGTCTACGTCCGGGGCGGCCCGGCCTCGCTCACCGGCGAGGGGGTGGCCTCCTGCCGGCGGGTGCGCACGTAGGACACCGCGCTGCGGTCGGCCTTGACCCGGAGGTTGGGGGCGAGTTCGAGGGTCAGCTGGTCCTCGTCCACGTCGTGGATCGTGGCGTGCAGCCCGCCGAGCGTGACCACGCGGTCGCCCTTCTTCAGCTTGCCCAGCATCTCCCGCCGCGTCCGCTGCTGCTTCTGCTGCGGACGGATCAGGAGCATGTAAAAGACCACGAGCAGGAGGACGTAGAAGACGATGACCCCCGGGAATCTGGAGCCGGCCTGAAGGACGATCGGCACCGTGCACCTCCTCCGCGTGACTCGCGCACGCCGGAATTCTGTTGTACCACAGTTCGTCGCTCCCCGCCACGCCTCCGCCCTACCATCGCGTCCGGTACGCGTCGAGCACGCCGCGCCGCCAGGGCTCGAAGCGGCCGCCGGCGATCGCCTCGCGCGCGTCGGCCAGCAGCGCGCCCAGGAAGGCCAGGTTGTGGTAGGTGGCGAGGCGGGGCCCGAGCATCTCGTCCGCGTTGAAGAGGTGCCGCAGGTAGGCGCGGGTGTACGTCCGGCAGACCCGGCAGCGGCACTCCGGATCCGGCGGCGTGTGGTCGTCACGGAAGCGGCCGCTGCGCACGGTGAGCCGGCCCGTCCGGGCGAAGATCACGCCGGTGCGGGCCACCCGCGTGGGGAGCACGCAGTCGAACATGTCCGCGCCGCGGGCGATGGCTTCAAGCAGGTCGGGCGGGGCGCCGACACCCATCATGTAGCGAGGACGGTCCACGGGAAGACGTGACGTCACTTCCGCCAGCAGCGTCATCCCGAG
>DASUAK010000261.1:0-4132 GCA_035763845.1 bacterium
GGCGAAGCCGGCGGCGTGCACGGTCCAGCGGCGCGCCGGATCGATCACCGTGACGTCGGCGGCCGATCCCGTCTCCAGCGTCCCGGCGGGAAGCCCGAGGATCCGGGCGGGGGCCCAGCTCATCGCGCGGATCACCTGCTCGATCGACAGCAGCCCCGGGCGGACGAGACGCGTCAGGACGACGCCGAGCGCCGTCTCCAGCCCCACCACTCCGAAGGGGGCCCGGTCGAACTCGACCAGCTTCTCTTCGGGGGCGTGTGGGGCGTGATCGGTGGCGATGGCGTCGATGGTGCCGTCCGCCAGCCCGCCGCGCAGCGCCGCCAGGTCATCGGCACCACGCAGCGGAGGGTTCATCTTGCGGTTGGTGTCGTACTCGCCGACGTCGGCGTCGGTCAGGAGAAGGTGATGCGGGGTGACTTCGGCGGTCACCCGCACGCCGCGGCGCTTCGCCTCGCGGATGAGGCGAACGCTCGCCTCCGTGCTGACGTGGGCGACATGCAGCCGCGCGCCGGTGAGCTCCGCGACGAGCAGATCTCTGGCGACGATCACCGCCTCACATTCGCCGGGCTGACCGGCCAGCCCAAGAGCTGCCGAGTGCGCACCCTCGTGCATCACTCCGCCGCCGGACAGCGCCGGATCCTCACAATGCTCGATGATCGGGAGCCCGGCCATCCCCGCGTACTCCATCGCCCGCCGCAGCAGCCCCGCGTCCGGCACGGCCACGCCGTCGTCGGAGAGCGCGACCGCGCCCGCGGCGGCGAGCGAGGCGATCGGGGCCAGCTCCTTCCCGGCCTGCCCCCTGGTGATCGCGGCGATCGGGACCACGCGGCAGCTGCCCGCGTCGCGGGCCCGGGAGCGCACGTACTCCAGCGCCACCGGATGATCGAGCGGCGGGAGGGTATTCGGCATGCAGGCGATCGTGGTGAAGCCTCCGCGCACCGCGGCCGCGGTGCCCGTGGCGATATCCTCTTTGTGGGTCTGCCCGGGATCGCGCAGGTGGACGTGCATGTCGACGAGGCCCGGAGCCACGATCAACCCCCGGGCGTCCACCACGCGGTGGCCGGCGGCGGCGATCTCCGGCGCGACCTCGGCGATGAGCCCCTCCTCGATCAGGAGATCGGCCTCCGCCGCCGCTCCCTGCCCCGGATCGATCACCCGCCCTCCGCGGATCAGCAGTCCCATGACGCGCTCCTCACCCCGCCACCTGAACGAGGCCGCCGCGGGCAGCCGGGCGCTCCACCGCCGCGGGCCTCACCGTGTCGGCGGCGCCGAGCACCCACTCGAGCACGGCCATCCGGACGAAGACCCCGTTCTCCACCTGCCGCGAGATGACGGACCGCGGTCCGTACGCCGCGGCGAGGGAGACCTCGACGCCCGGGTTGGCCGGACCCGGATGCATCAGGATCGCGTCAGGGTGGGCGCGGGCGAGCGCGGCCTCGGTGACGCCGAAGGTCCGGGCGTACTCGGCAAGCGAGGGCACGAAGCCGCCGGCCTGCCGTTCCAGCTGCATGCGCAGCGTCATGATGACATCCGCGCCTCCCACGGCCTCGTCCAGTGAGGTCGTCATCTCGACCCCGGGCACGGGAGACGCGGCGGGCAGCAGCGTCGCCGGTCCCGCGAAGACAACGTGCGCCCCCAACTTCGTGAACCCCCAGGCGGACGACCGCGCCACCCGTGAGTGGAGGACGTCCCCGACGATGGCGATCCGGAGGCCGTCGATCCGGCCTTTGATCTGACGAACGGTGAGGAGGTCAAGGAGTCCCTGCGTGGGATGCTCGTGCATCCCGTCGCCTGCGTTGATCACCGCACACGACACGTGGCGGGCGGCCAGAGCCGCCGCGCCGCTGCATGGATGCCTGATCACCAGCACGTCGGCTCCCAGCGCCTCGAAGGTGCGCGCCGTGTCCACCACCGACTCGCCTTTGCGGACGCTGCTGTGCTCGACGTCGCAGCGGAGCACCTCCGCCCCCAGGTGCCTCGCGGCGAGCTCGAAGGACATCTCGGTCCGGGTGCTCGGCTCGTAGAACAGTGTGGCCACCGTCCGGCCGCGCAGCCCGCCCGCCGGGAGGATTCCCCGCGCGCAGCGCTCGGCGGCGCCGAGGAAACGCTCGATCGCGGGACGGTCCAGATCGCGCAGGGCGAGGAGATGCCCGGGCATCATGCCACCTCCGGGAGATGGGGAGATAACGAACGGGGGCAGAGGAAACGGCTCCTCTGCCCCACGGTCACAGGTGCGCAGGATACGGTTGGTCGGTGCGTCACTGCGGTTCCTTTCCGGTCTCTCCGGACCGGGTTAAAGGAGCTCGGGGCTACTCTAGCACACCCCTCGAGCTGCCGTCAACGACGGCGCCCGGGCGCGGACTACAGCTTCGAGATCGCGGACGCGGCTCCCAGCAGCGCCTGATAGGCGGCCAGGTACAGCGAGCCGTAGTGATGGCCGTGCGCCTGGCCGTCGAAACGCCCCTCGAAGAGCCGCTGGCGGCTGGCGGCGTCCAGGACGCGCACCGTGGCGCTGGCGATCGCGAACGCATCGTAGTCCCGGGGGGAGGACGGATCGTCGGTCGGGGTCGTCACGGTGACGACGCGCAGCTGGCTCCACCGGCCGGTCACGACCCAGCCCGCGCCGAAGGCCTGGGCGATCTCCGCCGCCTTCGAGGGAGAGACCAGGTCGGCCGGGGCATAGCCCCGCGCACGCAGGGCGTCCCGCACGGCGGGCCCGGCGACGACGCGGAACTGCGTCCCCTGCTGCTGGAGGAGCTGCCCGAGCAGCGTGCTCAGCTGCGCGGCGTGGAAGGGCGAGCTGTCGACGCTGGTGTTCTCGAACTCCGTCACCACGATGGTCCGGACGGCCGGGGTCTGAGCCCGGGCGGGCGCGAGCGACGCCAGGACGAAGACCGCGACCAGCAGTGCCGTGTGTTTCATCACGTCCCCTTCTTCCTGACGATCGTCCAGACGCCGGCTTCACGCTTCACCAGGTCCCCGACTCCGACCTGGTCGTAGAACGTGTCAGGCACATTATACTCCGTGTTGTTGATCACGATCACGTACGACTGCCGCCGGCCGTGCCAGTACTTGGCCTCGACCCACCCCGTGATCGTGCGCTCACCGCCCTCGCACGAGGGCAGGATCTGCGCCACTGACACCGCCAGGAGCACGACGAGCAGGACGCCTTTCGTCACACGGTCACCTCCACGGAAGCACGCCTCGGGAAAAGCAGAGTCCCCGGGTCATCGTACCCCGGGGACTCTGCGCAAGACAAGAGCGGTCTTACCAGGACGTGGTGAGCTCCAACCGGTACCGATGCGTAGCCAAGGTCCCGGGCGGTGTCTCACGCCGCTGGTAGCGGAAGCGCCCCGTGACGCCGGAGGTGATCTGGCTGAAGAATCCGACCTCCATCTCGGTCTGCGTCACGCCGCTGGAGATGATGCGCCCCGACTCGAAGTTGACGTAGGGCCGGAACAGCGGGCTGATCGTCAGGCTCAGCTGCGCGTTCCAGGCGTTGTAATCGGTGGTGCTGCCGAGCCCGAACATGTCGTTGCCGCCGCGATAGATCGGCGCCCAGCCCGTGGCGTAGTTCTTGTACTGCAGCCGCAGCGACGGGCTGAAGCTCGTCATCCCGGTGAGCTGCCCCAGGTTGACGGTGGCATTGACCTGGTACGCGGAGACGGCCGCCCCACCCGACGGGGTGAAGGAACCGTACTCAGCCGCGAGCGTGACGCCCGGGATGATCGCCCCGTTGACGTCCACGGACCAGCCGCTGTTCGTCGTGTTGGGGGTCAAGGGCGCCGTCGCAAAGCCGTTGGTCCGCTCGCTGAGGTAGTTCACGCCGATCGTCCAACCGGGCAGCAGCCCGGTGGCCGCGCGGACCACGTAGATCGTCTGGATCGTGCCGAGGTTCGCCGCGTTGTAGACGTAGGAGAACGCGCCGGCCTCGAGGCTGATGGGACCGAAGCCGCCCGACACGCGCAGACCGTCGATCCCGACGGAGTCGCCGCCGTAGACCGCAACCGAGCCCTCGCGGAAGAGCAGGCCGATCGGGCCCAGCGTGTAGGTCTGCTTGCCGAGGCGCCAGTTGAATCCGAACACGGCCACATCGACATACGCGCGGTCGAACGTCACGCCGACGATCGGA
>DASUAK010000262.1:0-8837 GCA_035763845.1 bacterium
CGCTGCGAGCGCTGCGGCAAGAGGGGCGCACCGTGGCGCTGTTCGTCGGCGACACCCCGCACGATGAGGCGACGGCGCGCGAGCACGGTGTGCCGTTCTTCCATGTGCAGGGCGACGCCGATCTCGCCCGGGTGCCCGAAGCGCTCGAGCGGGCTAAAAGGTGATGGCCATCCCCGCGGTGAGCACCCCGATGGGGGCCCCGGGGCCCAGCAGGGCGGAGAGGCTGAGCGAGTATTCCAGATTGCCGGTGACCCGCGTCACCTGAAATGTCACGTCGCCCCGCAGCGCATCCGGATCGAAAAAGAGTCTGGAGGTCGCGGTCGCCGTCACCTCGTCGCTGAGACGGTACGCGATCTGCCCGGCAAGTTGGTGCCGGGGAGCCCCCGCCGGCAGCACTCCCTCGGTGAGCAGACGGGCCTCCGCGTAGCCGGCCTCGAGCGTCCAGATGCCGTCTTCGATGCTCCCGCTGATGCCCGCGGCATAGCGTGTCTCCCCGGGCGCGGTGAGCCGCCACACCTCTGCGTAGACCACCAGATCGCCGACGAGACCGCTCGCCCCCAGGCCGTACGCTTCGCGCGCGCCGTCGATCGAAAGGGCGTGGACCTCGACCTCGAACGACGGGAACTGCCGCCGCAGGCTCGCCCCGGGAAGGAGCCTGCCCGCGTCCTCGGTCAGGGCCAGCCGCAGGCGCGTCGAAGGATCCGGGTACCACTGCAACCGGGCGCCCAGTCGTCCCAGCCTGTTCCCCAGCGCGTCGACGCGCTCGATCGAGAAGGGCAGGGTGAGGCGCGCCGTTTCCAGGGGCACGCGCTCGACACCCACCCGCAGGTCGAACGCGGATCGGCGGTACTGGAAGTACGCTTCGGTCAGCCCCGTCGTGGTCTGGGAGACCGGGCCGGTGAGGACGCCGGGATCGAGGACGAAGACGAACTGGGCCGGGCCGAGGGTGAGGCGTCCGTCGAGGTGGACGGATGCCTTCCACAGCAGCACCGGCGGCCCGGAGCCTGTGATGACGATCGTGCCGGCCTCGATGCCCGTGCGGACCTCGGCCGCGTGGATCGCCGGGGCTCCCGCAGCGGCGGCCACGGCGAGCACGGAGAGAGCGGCGAGGACGCTACGACGCACGGCCCTCGTCACGGACGATGCGCCCGTCTTCGAGGTAGACGATGCGGCGCACGCGCTCCAGCAGTCTCGGATCATGGGTGGCCACGACGAAGGTGACGCCGTGCTCCTGATTGAGATGCCGCATCTCATCGATCAGCGCGATGCCGGTCGCCCCGTCGAGGTTGGCGGTGGGCTCGTCGGCCAGGATCATGCGCGGCGCGGCGGCGTGCGCGCGGGCCACGGCGACACGCTGCTGCTGGCCTCCGGACAGCTGGTTGGGGCGGCGGCGCCACAGCTCGCCGATCCCCAGATCGCTGAGCGCCGCGCGGGCTGTCTGCTCACGCTCGGCGCGCGGGACGCCCCGCAGCTCGAGGACGAAGGCGGCGTTCTCGAGGGCGGAGAGCACCGGGATGAGGTTGAACGCCTGGAAGACGAACCCGAACGAGCGCAGCCGCAGCTCGGCCAGCTGGTTGTGATCGAGGCGGTCGATCCGCTGATCTTCGAGCCACACCTCGCCCGCGGTCGGGTGGTCCAGGCCGCCGATCAGGTGCAGCAGGGTGCTCTTGCCGCTGCCGGACGGGCCGGCGATCGCCGTGAACTCGCCCGCGCCGATGTCGAGATCGACGTCCTGGAGGGCGACCGTCTGCTGCCCGTCCAGCCGGTAGATCTTGGTCAGTCCCCGCACCCGCACCAGCGCGTCCATGCTGCAGCCTCCTAGGCCACGAACCGCATCGCTTCCACAGGCGCCAGGCGCCCGGCCACGCGGGCCGGCCACAGCGCGGCGAGCAGGCCGACGCCGATCGCGAACGCCAGCGTGATGGCGATCTCCTCGGGGGCGATGCTCGCGTACATCACGGCCGGCATCCCGTACGCCTCCACGATCTCGCTCCACCCGAACGGATAGGAGAACCCCCGGGCCATGCGCGCCACGAGGGGCAACCCAAGCAGGAGGCCCGCCGCCGCCCCCGTGGCGCAGAGCACGAGGCTCTCCGCCAGGACCATGCGCGTGACCCGTCCCCGCCGCGCGCCCATCGCGATGATCACCCCGAACTCCCGGGTGCGCTCGATCACGCTGAGGTAGATGGTGTTGACGACGAGCAGCCCGGCCAGGACGAAGAAGATCGTGAGGAACACGATGATGAGGGGCCGCAGCGACCGTTCCAGATCGCTGAGCGCAGGGTAGGACTCGCGCCACGTCTCCACGATCATCCGCTCTCCCAGCGCCGCCTGGAGCTGCTCCCGCAGCGGAAGGAGGCCGCTGTCGTCGAGCGTCCGCCGGAACTGGGGCAGGTGCAGCTCGAAGCGTGACACCGCCCCCGGCGCCGCGAGGTCCTGGGCGGCCGGCAGCGAGAGGATGGCGCCCCGCGCGTCCTGTGAGGGTTCGGGGAAGCGCACGAGGCCGACCACCGTGTAGGCGGAGGCGCCCGTCCCGTCCGTTCCGGGAGCGAAGGCGTAGACCGTGTCGCCCACGTCCGCCTGCAGCGTCCGGGCCAGCGCGGTGCCGAGGGCGATGCCGTCCAGATCCTCCGGCGCCGGCAGGCGCCCGGTCTTCAGGTACTTGGTCGCGAACTCTTCGCGCACCGCGGCGGGCTGCTCCATCCCGGCGAGCAGGGCGCCGCGCGCGCGGTCCTCGCCCGAGAGGAGCGCGGGCACCTCGAGCGCCGCCGCGACCTCGGTGCCGGGGAGGGTCTGCTCGATGCGCACGCGCACATCCGCCGCTCCGGTGATGACGGACTGGCGGAAGTCGCGGACGTCGCGGTACTCCCGGATGTGGACCTGCACGTGTCCGACGGTGTCGGTCAGCGTGACGTACATCCCGTCCCGCATCGCGCCGACCAGGCCGAAGTACAGCACGCTCATCCACACCACGAAGCCCACGGCCACGGCGGCGCCCAGGCTGCGCGTGCGGTGCCGCCAGATGTTCCGCCAGGCCAGGACGAGCATCACTCGCACCCCCGCTCGAGGGCCGCCAGCGTGAAGCACGCTTCCGGGAGCTTCACCCCGAAGCGGTAGTTGCTGTAAACGGCCGTGGTGCGATAGCCGGGCCGGAGCAGATCCTCCACGACGGTGCGCGTGGGAAACGACCGCGCCCCCACCTTTGTGTGCTCCGAGAAGGTGACCCGCTTCACGGCCTGGCCGCGCTGGTCGTAGAACGTCCACTCCAGCGGCGCGTACGACTGCGCGTCGGCGGTCACGGTGAGCCGGCCGTAGGGCGTCGGGGCGCCGGGCCTGGGGATCAGTTCCAGGACGACGGTCCGGCCGTCCGCGGAGGTGATCCGCGCCGTGTAGTCCTGCTCGACGTCGCGGCCGCTCAGGTCGCTGTACGAGATGTCGGAGCCGAGGAAGCTCTCACTCCGTCCGCTCGGCGGGAGGCGCAGGGTGCGCTTGAGGCGGGGGGCGTAGACCCAGAGGTTGTCCCCGACCTTCAGGAACGCCTGCCCTGCGTCGCGCGCGGGCGCGGTGACCCGCACGAGCCCGCGGTCCTCCCCGTCGCTCCAGACCGTCATCACGTACTCGGTCCGGCGGTCGGGGCGGGCCACGGTCAGCGTGATCGTCCCGGTGCCGGTGCCCCCGCGGTGGTTGTCCTCGATGGCCCGCAGCACGGCGTGCGCGTCGGTCGGCGCCGCGGCTAGGGTCAGGGTGGTGAGCACGGCCAGCCAGGTCATCGTTTCCTCCTCACTCCATGCGCATCGCCTGCGCGGGCGCCATGCGCCGCACGCGCCGCGCGGGGATCAGGATGGCGAACAGCGCCGCGATCAGGACGGTCACCGACGCGTACAGCGCGTAGACCGGATGGATCACGGCGTAGATCTCCTCCGTCAGGGGCAGAGCAGAAAAGGCGCGGCCGTAGGAAGCGAACGCCTTCCCCAGGACGTTCACCCGCGCCATGACCGCCAGCGTCCCATAGCCGGCGGCCAGCCCCAGCACCCAGCCGATCAGGCTCGTGATGATCGACTCGAGGACGACCACGCGGGCCAGCCGCGCGGGCGCGAGGCCGACGGCGCTGATCATGCCGAGCTCCCGCGTGCGCTCGATCACGCTCACCACCGAGGTGCTGGTGACCGCGGCGGCGGCGACGATCGCGAAGAGCAGGATGATCGGGATCGCTCCGATGCGGTTGCCCTCGATGTCCTGACGGATCGCGCCCAGCATCTCGAGCGGCCCGAAGGAGGCGATCCCCGGCGGCAGCAGGGGGCGCAGCGCGGCGGCCGTGCGGTCTTCTTCGCCGCGGGCGACGTCGAGCGCGACCGCGGTCACCTCCGCGCCCGTCAGGGCCCGGGCGTCGTCGAGGTGGACGAGCGCAGCCCGGTCGTCCACGGCGACCGATCCCGTGTCCACCAGGCCGACGAGGACGAGGCCCGCCGCCCGCGGTCCGTCCTTGCCCGCCGTGTCCACGACCGCCCGCTCACCGACGCGCACGTCGATCCGCGCCGCCAGTCCCTTCCCCAGCACGAGCTCTCCCGGACGCTGCAGCCAGCGGCCGTGGGCGATATGGGAGGGTACGACGCTGACCCCGGCCTCAGCCGTGGGGTCGACGCCGCGCACGATGACCGACTCGGAGGTGTATGCCGACCGGATCAGCGCGGGAAACTCAAGTCGCAAGGCGACCGCGCGGACCCGGCGGTCGTCCTGCAGCGCCGTGACGAACGAGAGATCAGGTAGAGCGTTCTCGGGATCCGGATCGTCGTGGTACGCCGTGGTCGTCACGAGCACCGGCGCGCCGACGAACCTCGCCTGCGCGGTGATGACCGACGCCGTGAAGCCGTCCAGGAACCCCCAGTAGAAGATGGTGGCGAACGCCGAGTACGCCACGACGAGGACGAGCAGGATGGTCCGCCGCCGATGCCGCCACACGTTCCGCCAGGCCAGGCGCAGGAGTATCATCGGTCGTTCCCGCGTTCACCTTAGCACCGCCCGCCCGCAGGAGAATAGGGTGCCGGACGGATGAATCTTCCTCTCTGTACCTATCATACGGAGGTGCGGGTGATGGACGTGCTGGAGGCGATCCGGACGCGGCGCAGCATCGGGCAGTTCAAGCCCGACCCGGTGCCCCGGGAGGCGGTGGAGCAGCTGCTCGAGGCGGCGGTGTGGACGCCGAACCACCGCCTCACCGAGCCCTGGCAGTTCTTCGTCCTCGAGGGGGACAGCAAGCGCCGGTTCGCCGAGATCCGCCGCGAGTCGCGGCGCGCGGCCCTGCCCAACCCCGACGCGCCGGAAGCGCAGGCCGCGCTGCGGAAGGTCTTCGAGGACACCGCGCGCACGCCGGTCATCATCGTCTTCACCTCCGCCGGCCACGCCGACCCCGAGCTGCAGGAGGAGAACCACTGGTCCACGTTCGGCGCGGCGTATGCCGTGATGCTGGCGGCCTGGAGCCGCGGCATCGGCTCCTATTTCCGCACCGGCCGGGCGATCGTGGACTCCCCACAGCTGCGGGAGCTGCTGTCCCTTCCGGAGGGCCACCGCGTCATCGGCGTCCTCTACCTCGGGTATCCGGCGGCCGTGCCGGAGAAGCGGCGGACGCCGGCGCGCGAGAAGACGGTCTGGCTGGCCTAACGCGTCCTCAGCGTGGAGCGCGGAGCTGAAGCATCGTCTTGAGTGGCGCCCAGTAGAACTCCCTCCAGCCATCGCTGATCGCTTTGACCTGACCCGCGGGGACGCCCCGCTGGCGCAGCGTCAGTCTTGTTCCGCCGGTGATCCGCGTCAGGGAGAACGTGAGCGTCGAGTAGCGGCCTGGGGGCCAGTCGCTCGCCCGCCAGCGCTGCACGATCTTCCGGTCCGGGACTAGCTCGAGATTGACGCCTTCCGCGTATCCGTCGAAGACCGAGAATGCCCCGCCGACCTTGCGGCTGATCTTCGCTCCCCCTCCCGTGAACCGGGCGTGGATCCGGGCGTCCATCAGGGCTTCGTAGACCTCATGGGGAGACACGGGAAGCGTGACGGTCTGCCGGATACTGGTCACGGCCATGACGTGCGATTCCCCGGGCACTGTCGCCCATCCTGGCGACACTCTGCTGAGGTCCTCCGGATCAGGGACTAGGCTCCTCCGCATGGCCCGCGTTATCCCTGCCTTATGGCCGGCACCTTCCTCGCCCGCGTCCTTGCCTTCGTCCCGCAGGCCGAGGCGATGGGCGTGCCGGGCGCGGTGATGGCGGCCCAGGCGGTGCTGGAGAGCGGATGGGGCCGTTCGGGCCTGGCCCGCCTGGGAGGCGCCTGGTTCGGCATCAAGGCCGGTCCTCGCTGGATCGGAGGCGTCTACAGCGGAACGACGCGGGAGTGGACGCGCGGCGGCTGGCTGCTCATCCCGGGCCGCCACCGGGTCTACGCCTCCCGGGCGGACGCCCTCGCGGACGGCTGCGATCCGCGCGCTCTGTTCCGCGCGTACGATGACGTCGCCCGGAACGTCCGCGACTATCTCCGTTTCTTCCACGCCAACCCCCGCTACCACCCCGCGCTGCGCCGCTACGCCCGTACGAAGGACCCCCGCCGCTTCGCCTTCGACATCGCCGCGGCGGGATACGCTACGGCTCCCCGCTACGCGGACCGGCTGATCGCCCTCATGGAGCGTCTGACTCCCGGTCTGCTGCCGTCCCGTTCGTTCGGGCTGTGGGTGGCGGGGCGCTTCGTGCCGGAGGGGGCGCTGCTCGTCCGCCGGCACCGCGTGTACGTGGGGGTCCGCGCCCTGGCCGCCCTGCTGGGCTGGCGCGTCGCCTTCGATCACACCCGCAAGGCCGTCTTCGTGGGAGGTCCGCTGAAGGAGGGAGCGCGATGAAGATCTCGGGGGCGCTGATGGAAGCGCTGGTGGATCTGCTGCGCGGCGTGGGGCTGCTGCGCGATCCCGATCAAGAAGTAGACTTCCGCAAGGCCGTCGCCGATCTGGAGAAGACGAAGGCGCAGGTCTGGGTGGAGTTCGTGAAGGCGACCACCCCGGATCCCAGCCGGGTCTACATCTGGACGAACAGCCTCATCGCCCTGATCCGGCCGGCCATCTCGACCCTGATCGTCTGCGGGATGGTCTTCGCCCCGGACCGCATCCTCGAGCTGGTCCGGACGTTCGGCGACGCGGGCCCCGCGGGCTGGATCGTCATGTCGCCGGTGCTGTGGTGGTTCTTCGGGCGCGACGCGAGCAAGGTCCTGGCGATGCGCTACGGCGGGCTGCTGTCGGTCGGGAGCGGCGCGGCCGAGCAGCGCTTCGGTCTGGACCGCTCCTTCGAGCACGCGGACACGGGAACGGCCTGGGATCCCCTGCAGCGTCTGGAGGAAGTGGACGGCCGGCCCGAAACTACTGATTCCATCGACGAGGTCGAGCCCGGTCTGAGGCGAGAGCGTGAGTGACGGAACCGTCCTGAGCGTGCAACTGCTGACCCGCCACGGCGAGCGGCCGCGCCCCGTGCCCGAGGCGCGGGCCCTGCCCGGATGCGGGCTGGAGGGCGATCTCCACGGGAAATCGAAGGCCAACTCCCGCCGCCAGGTCCTGATCGTCGATCGGACCACCCTGGAGGCGTTCGGCCTGCGTCCCGGCGACCTGCGCGAGCAGATCACGGTGGCCTTCCCCGCGCTGGAGACGCTGCCGCCGGGCACCCTTCTGCAGGTGGGGGATGCGCTTCTGGAGCTCACCGGTCCCTGCGAGCCCTGCACGCACATCGGCGCCCTCAATCGCGTGGCCGACGCCGCCGCGTTCCAGCAGGACCTCGCCGGGAGGCGCGGCCAGCTCGCCCGCGTGGTCGGCGTCGAGGGCGAGGGATCCATCCGCACCGGCGATCCCGTCGCCGTGCGCGCCCCGGTCACCCGCTAGATCCTCCGCAGGTTGCCCGTTGCGCCGCGCAGAAGGGGTGATGTCGGTGATCCCCCATGTCGCTGCGTGACCATGATCCCGAGGTGTTCCGCATCCTCGACGCCGAGCGAGCCCGCCAGCGCGAGGGCGTGGAGCTCATCCCCTCCGAGAATTACGTCTCGGAAGCCGTGCTCGAGGCGATGGGGACGATCTTCACCAACAAGTATTCGGAAGGATACCCCGGCCGGCGCTACTACGGCGGCAACGAGCACGTGGACGAGATCGAGCGTCTGGCCCAGGAGCGCGCCAAGCGCCTGTTCGGCGTGCCGCACGCCAACGTCCAGCCGTACTCCGGCAGCCCCGCCAACCTCGCCGTCTACGTGGCCACCTGCCAGGCCGGCGACCCGATCATGGGCCAGAACCTCCCGGACGGCGGCCACCTCACCCACGGCTGGAAGGTGAGCGTGACCGGGACCTACTACAAGAGCATCCCCTACCACGTCCGCCCCGACGGCTACATCGACTTCGACGACGTCTGGCGCCTGGCGCGGGAGCACCGCCCGAAGCTGATCTGGTGCGGGGCCACCGCCTACGTGCGGGAGTTTCCGTTCGAGAAGTTCGCCGAGGTGGCCGACGAGGTCGGCGCCTTCTTCGCGGCGGACATCGCCCACGTGGCCGGGCTGGTCGTGGCCGGCGCGCACAAGAGCCCGGTGCCGTTCGCGCACATCGTGACGACCACGACGCACAAGACGCTGCGCGGCCCGCGCGGGGCGATGATCCTCGTCACGCAGAAGGGGCTGGACAAGGACCCCGAGCTCGCCGAGCGCATCGACCGCGCCATCTTCCCCGGGCTGCAGGGCGGGCCTCACGACCACACCACGGCGGCGATCGCCGTCGCCCTCGGCGAGGCCGCCACGCCCCAGTTCCAGGCCTACGGCAAGCAGGTCGTCGCCAACGCGAA
>DASUAK010000263.1:0-18822 GCA_035763845.1 bacterium
CGGTTGATCGCGGTCACGAACCAGAAAGGCGGCGTGGGGAAGTCCACGACCGCCGTGAATCTGTCCGCGGCGATGGCGCTGCAGGGCTTGCACATCCTCCTCGTGGACATGGATCCGCAGGCGCACGCCACGAGCGGGATCGGCGTGGCGAAGGGCGCGGTCGGCGTTTCCGTTTACGACGTCCTGATCAACGGGTTGTCCGCGGCCTCCGCCCTGATGCCGACGGCGGTGAAAGGCCTCGACCTCGTCCCGGGCAGCATCCACCTCGCCGGCGCCGAGGTCGAGCTGGTTTCGCTGCCGTCCCGCGAGTACCGGCTGAAGGACAGCCTCCGCCCCGTGCGCGACTGGTACGAGCTGATCCTCGTGGACTGCCCGCCATCGCTGGGAATGCTTACCGTCAACGCGCTGGTGGCCGCCGACGAGGTGCTCATCCCGATCCAGTGCGAGTACTACGCCCTGGAGGGCCTCTCACAGTTGATGGAATCGGTGAACCTGATCCGCCGCAAGCTCAATCCGGATCTGCGAGTCGGCGGCGTGCTGCTGACGATGTTCGACGCCCGGACGAACCTGGCCGAGCAGGTGGCCGCGGAGATCCGGCGGCACTTCCCCCGCGAAGTGTTCGAGACGGTCATCCCGCGCAGCGTGCGCCTCGCGGAGGCGCCGTCGTTCGGGCAGCCCGTCGTGACCTACGATCCGTCGTCCAAAGGGGCCGAGGCCTATGTCGCGCTCGCCCGGGAGGTGGCCGCCCGTGCCGGACAGCCCGCTGTCGCCGCAGACTGATCCCCGGCGCCGCCGTGGGCTTGGCAAGGGCCTGGGCGCGCTGATCCCGGGGGCCGAATCCGCGGGGCTCGACCGCCCCACCGAGATTGCGCTCTCGCACCTGACCGCCAACCCGTTCCAGCCGCGCCACGCGATGGGTCCGCAGGAGCTCTCCGGTCTTGTGGATTCGATCCGCAGGCACGGCGTGCTGCAGCCCATCGTCGTCCGGCCGTCGGCGGGAGGGTTCGAGGTCGTCGCGGGCGAGCGGCGCTGGCGGGCCGCTGAGGCCGCGGGGCTGAGCACCATCCCCGCGGTAGTCCGGACGCTCACCGATCAGGAAGCCCTTGAGCTGGCGCTGGTCGAGAACCTGCAGCGCGAGGACCTGAACCCGATGGAGCGCGCGCGGGCGTACCGGCGGCTGATGCAGGAGTTCGGGCTCACCCAGGAAGAGATCGCCGAGCGCGTTGGCAAGAGCCAGCCGTCCATCGCGAACGCGCTTCGCCTGCTCAATCTTCCGGCTCCCATTCAGGTGAGCCTCGAGGCCGGCCGGATGACCGAGGGGCATGCCCGGGCGATCCTGTCGGCCGGGTCCGAGGCCGCCATGCTCCGGCTGTGGGAGCGTGTCGAGCGCCGAGGGCTGTCGGTCCGGGAGACTGAGCAACTGGCCCGGGCGGCTATTTCACGTGAAATACGCCGGCGGCCTACCGCGCGGGACCCGCAGCTACGGAGCATCCAGCAGGATCTCTCGCGGCGCTATGGGACACGCGTCTCCGTCGATGGGACGCGGACCCGTGGGAAGCTCGCCTTCGAGTACTATTCGGAAGAGGATCTACAGCGGCTCCTGGATCTGCTGCTGGACTAGGCTCGCGCGCCCTTTCGCTTCGCCCGGTATCGCCTCGCCTTGGCGCGGTTCCCGCACTCGGCCATCTCGCACCAGATCTTCGAGTGATTCCGGGACCTGTCGAAGAACACCCATCCGCAGCTCGGACTGGCGCAGATCCTGAGGCGGCCCCACAGGCCTGACCGCACCACTTCGTAAACGGCGGCCAGGACCGCCCCCAGGGCGCTGTCGACGGGCGATGATGAGACGGACTCCACCCGAGTAGTTCCCGCGTGATTGATAACCACCCTCAGCAGGACCGCGGACCCGGCGCGGTTGATCGACTCGACAGCCGCTGGGTCCGGATCGGCCGCCGATCTGATCCATATCCGCAGCGCATCCCTTACCTCGTCCAGACGGGCGTGGTCGTGGAGGGACCACTCTCCTGAGTCCAGCGTCCCTCCAGGGTTCAGGAACGAAAGCAGAGTATGTATAGACTCTGGGACACCTACAACGGGCATCTATAACTGCCTATATGATATTGATGGTTACTGTATGTGACTCTCATAACTGACCAATTCTATATGGAGGTTATCCATGCCTTCATGAAGAACAGGTCGCTTCCACAGTCAAGAGAGAAAGGGTGGTGCGCATGGACCGCGAGCAGGTCGCGAAGATGTGGAAGGAAGCCTGGTCCGACGGACTCTGGTACACCCCGTGGGGGAAGGCCGTCGAGGATCTCTCGCCGGAGCAGGCGGCCTGGCAGCCCATGCCGGGCCGGCACTCCATCTGGCAGCTCGTGAATCACATCGTGTTCTGGCAGGACTACACCCTCCGCAGCGCGCGCGGGCAGAAGCCCGACCGCGAGACGTTCGCCCGCGAGCTGGAGGTCCGCAACTGGGAGGGACCCGCGGAGATCACGCCGGCCGCCTGGGCGGAAGCGAAGCGGCGCTTCCAAGCGTCGTACGAGCAGATGATCGCGCTCGCCGGCGAGGCCGCCTCGCTCGAGCGCCCGCTGTATCACCTGCTGCACGAGAGCTATCACGTTGGACAGATCATGTACGTCCGCGCGCTGCAGGGGCTGCCCCCGATCGAGTGACGGCCGCGGCGGGAAAAACGGAGCGCGATGGAGACCGCGCTCCTGCCGGCTACGTTGGTCGGCCTCCTGGTGATCCTGCCGCTCGTGGGGCTGTCGCTGGAGCTCCTCGCCGTCCCGCACCGCTACGAGCTGGCCGCGGGCAGCGTGCTGACGCTGCTCTACGCCATGGCCAGCTGCGCCGTGCTCGCCGTCGTCCTGCCCTGACCGGGCGCTTCCCGTCCGATCGGTCGGCTTGACACCTGCTCCAGGGGGACGGAGAATGCACCCTGTGTCGACCACGCTGGTCTCTCCGCCTCCTCCGCACGTGGATGATGCCGCCGCGCTGCCGGCCCGCACGAAGGCGTACATCCTCGCCGGGGTCCTCGTCAGCCTGTTCCTCGCCGCCCTCGACCAGACGATCGTCGCCACCGCGCTGCCCGCGATCATCGCGGACCTCGCCGGGATCCGTCTGCTGGCCTGGGTCTCGACGGGCTATCTCGTCGCGAGCACGGCGATGGTGCCGGTCTACGGAAAACTCTCCGATCAGTACGGGCGGCGGGCCATCGTCCTGTTCGGCATCGGTGTGTTCCTGGCGGGCTCCGCGCTGTGCGGCATCGCCGGCTCGATGCTGCAGCTCATCCTCTTCCGCGTCGTGCAGGGCGTCGGGGCGGCCGCGCTGACCTCCTCGGCCTTCGCCGTCCCGGCCGACCTCTACGCACCGGCGGAGCGCGCGCGCTACCAGGGCCTCTTCGGGGCGGTTTTCGCCTTGAGCAGCGTGATCGGCCCGACGCTCGGGGGGTTCCTCACGGACACGCTATCGTGGCGCTGGGTCTTCTACGTGAATGTCCCGGTGGGCGCGCTGGCCCTGCTGCTCATCATCACGAAGATGCCGCGCCTGGGCGGCGGCGTGCGCATGCCGGTGGACTGGGCGGGCACGGCCCTGCTCATCACCGCGGTGGTGCCGCTGCTGCTGGCGCTGACGCTGGACAAGGCGATCTTCCCCTGGTCCTCGCCGCTGGTGATCGGTCTGTTCGCCCTCGCCGCGCTCTCGACCGTGCTCTTCCTGGCCGTCGAGTTCCGCGCACCCTCGCCGGTGCTGCCGCTCGAGCTGTTCGGGATCCGCACCATCGCCGTGGCGGCCGCCGTCTCCGTCTTCATGGGGGCGTCGTTCATGGGGGCGGTCTTCTTCCTCTCGCTGTTCATGGTCAACGTCGTGGGCGTCTCCGCGACCGCGGCTGGCGGCACCCTGATCCCCCTGACCTTCGCGGTGGTGATCGGGGCGATGACCTCCGCGCTCCTCGTGCAGCGCCTGGGACGCTACAAGGTCGTGATGCTCGCGGGCACCGCGGTCGCGATCGCCGGCTTCGTCCTGCTGGCCCGCATGGATCCGTCGGTGACGCGCTGGGACGTGACGTGGCGCATGATCGTCCTGGGCGTGGGGCTCGGCCCCTCGATGCCGCTGCTGACGCTGGTCGTGCAGAACGCCGCCCCGATGGGGAAGGTGGGCGCGGCGACCGCCGTCCGCCAGTTCTTCATGCAGATCGGCGGCGCGGTCGGGATCGCCGTCTTCGGCGTCGTCCTCTCCGGCGTGCTGGCCGCTGAGCTCCAACACGGGATCAACCAGGTCGCCTCGCAGCTGCCTCCCACCGTCCGGCAGCCGATCGATCTGCGGGCCCTGGCCGATCGCGGGGAAGGTCCCGGCGGCGTCTCCGCGCTGCCGCCGCAGCTCCGCGCGGTGGTCCGAGGGGCGTTCTCAACCGCCGTCACGCGCATCTACGCGTACGCAGGCGTCCTGATGGCCGCGGCGCTGCTCGTGCTGCTGGCCCTGCCGGAGATCCCCCTGCGCAGCGGCCGCGCCGGCCCGCGGGCGGCGCCGCCCACGATCCCGGACTAGTTCGGCCCCATCGCGCGTTCATCCCGGCGATGCTGCGCGTCTTCATCGTCGCCGACGATTCCCCGCTGCCCGACCTCACCGGCGGGCAGCTCGCTGAAGAGGTCGCCATCGTCGGAGAGGCCGGCGCCGTCGAGGCCGCCGAGACCGTGTTCCAGGCGGATGTCATCCTCTGGCAGGCAGGACGGCCGCCCGACGACTTCCGCCCGCTGCTCTCCATACTGCTGCGCCACGCGCCCGTGCTGCTGATCGGCCCGCCGGCGGTGATGGCCGAGGGGCTCCAGGCCGGCGCGACGGGAGTCGTTTCCGACGACGCCGAGCCCGGGCGGCTCCTCGCCGCGCTGCATGCCGTGGCGGCCGGGCTCAGGGTGATCGACCCGGATGCCGAGGCCCGCGCCGAGAGCGCCGAGGGCGTCTGGCGGCCGGAAGATCTCACCGGACGGGAGCGCGAGGTCCTGCAGCTGCTCGCCGAGGGGCTGGCCAACAAGCAGATCGCCCGCCGCCTGGGCATCAGCGAGCACACCGTGAAGTTCCACGTCGCCGCCATCCTCGGGAAGGTGGGCGCGCACACCCGGACCGAGGCGGTCACCCGCGCCGCGCGCGCCGGCTTGATCACGCTCTGATCCGCTCGCGACCTCCCCGAACGGGTGATGTGGACGGCACCCTTCCCGCCGTAGGCTGGATGGCGGAGGTGCGCTCATGAATGTCCTGGAGAGTCTTTCGGAATCCCTCGCTGCGGCCGTGGCCCAGGCGGGTCCCGCGGTGGTGCGGGTCGAGGGCCGGCGCGGCGCGCCGGGCAGCGGGATCGTCTGGTCGTCCGACGGCCTCATCGTGACGGCAGAGCACGTGCTCGAACGGGACGACGACATCGCGGTAGGGCTGGCCGACGGGCGGACCGCCGCAGGGACCGTGATCGGGCGGGATCCCACCACCGACGTGGCGCTGCTCCGCGTCGACGCGGGCGGGCTGACCGCCGCGGCGTGGCGGAGCGGAGAGGCCCTGCGCGCCGGGCAGTTGGTCGTCGCCCTCTCCAGGCCGGGCGGCACGGTGCGCGCGCAGCTCGGCATCCTCAGCGCCGTCACCCCGTCGTGGCGGACGCCCGCGGGCGGCGCGCTCGCCTCGTACCTGCAGCCCGACATCCAGCCCTCGTGGGGATTCTCCGGCGGATTGCTGCTCGACGCATCGGGCAAGGCCATCGGTATGAACACCGCGGGGTTCCTCCGGCGGACGCCGCTCACGGTGCCCGCCGCGACGCTGGAGCAGGTGGCGGCGACGCTGCTGAAGCAGGGCCGCATCCCGCGTGGTTACCTGGGGATCGCGGCCTATCCGATCAGGCTCCCCAAGAACGTCCGGGAGCAGCTCGGCCAGGGGGGCGGGTTGATCGTGATCGGCGTGGAGCCGGACAGCCCGGCCGAGCGGGCCGGACTCGTGATCGGCGACGTGGTCGCCTCGATCGACGGCGACTCGGTCCGCCATCACGGCGACGTGGCGGCCCACCTGGGTCCCGAGACGGTCGGAAAGACGGTCACGCTGAGGATCGTGCGCGCCGGGACGCCTCAAGAGGTCCGCGCCACCATCGGGGAGCGCGGCGCCGCGGCCTGAGGCCGGCCTGCCGCTACGGGCGGCGGGCGGCGGGGGTCAGATATCCTTTCTCGAGCAGCCAGGCTTTGGTGATCTCCATCGCCTGATCCATGGTGAAGCGGGGCGACCAGCCCAGCAGGCGCTGCGCCTTCTCGGTGCTGAAGAGCGCGCGGCTCACCGCGTAGCCCAGGGCCGTGCGCCGGACCCGGGGCGGGCGGTGGGTCGCCAGAGCACGCAGCTCGTCACCGGCGGCGATCAGCCAGGCCGTGAGGTACCTGACCGAGCGCGGACGCTTCCCCACCATCCGACCGTAGAGGTCGAGGTAGTCGTGCCACCGCATGTTGGCGTCGATCAGCGTGAACGCCTCTCCCGCGACCGGCCGCACCGCGCACAGGATGAGGGCATCGACGAGGTTCTCGATGAAGATCGGCCGGGCATACCCGCGCCCGCTGTTGACCATCGCCGGCCGCCCATGGTTGACCCAGTCGATGGCGCGGATCGTCCAGCCGCGTGAGCGGGGCCCATAGACCATCCCCGGACGCGTGACCACCGCCTCCAGCCCCCGCGTGGCGACCTCGTGGAGGGCTTCCTCCGCCAGGATCTTGCTGTCGCCGTAGAGCTCCACGCCCTTCCACGGCGGTGTCTCCTCGGTCACGGTCCCCGAGCGCACGGGCCCGTAGAACGCGATCGAGCTGAGGTGCACGAAGCGGCTCACCCCGGCGCGCAGCGCTTCCTCCGCGGCGGCGCGGGTGCCCAGGACGTTTACGGCGTGCGCGGCCGCCCAGACGTACGGGGTGCCGAGCCAGGCCCCGCAGTGGAAGACGATCTCGATGCCGTCGCAGCTTCCCCGCAGGCTCGCCGGGTCGCTCAGGTCCGCGCGCAGCACCTCCACGCCGGAGGCGCGCAGCGCTTCGGCGCGCTCCGGGCGGCGGGCCACGACGCGCACGTGGGACCCTCCCGCGGCCAGCCGTGCGGCGAGGGCGCCGCCGATGAAACCCGTGGCGCCGGTGACGAGCACACGGCGGCCGGGCAGCGACGGGAGGGAGGACGGCGAGGCGCCGGTCACGGCGCGTGGTGTTCGACGGGGCCGGGCCGAATTCATGCGCCGATTCTCCGCAGGCGTGGATGCGTGCGGGCGCGAATCCGCCAGATATGACGCGCGACGAAGCCTGGGCCCTGGTCTGCGAGTGGATCCAGAACGCGAACCTCCGCAAGCATCTCCTGGCCGCGGAGGCGGCGATGCGCGCCTACGCCGGGAAGTTCGGCGAGGACGCGCAGACCTGGGGCGCGATCGGCCTGCTCCACGACCTGGACTACGAGCGCTGCCCCTCGCAGGAGGCGGGGCACCCCTTCGTCGGCGTCGAGGAGCTCCGCCGCCGGGGCGTGCCCGAGGGCTGGACGCGTGCCATCCTCTCCCACGCCGACTACTCCGGCGTGGGGCGCGAGACGCGGCTTGAGCACACCCTCTACGCGGTGGATGAGCTGGTCGGGTTCATCACCGCCGTGGCCTACGTGCGGCCGAACCGCTCGCTCGCCGAAGTTGACGTGACCGCCGTACGCAAGAAGATGAAGGACAAAGCCTTCGCGCGCGGCGTGAACCGCGAGGACGTGGTCAAGGGCGCGGAAGAGCTCGGCGTCCCGCTCGACGAGCACATCGCCTTCGTCGTCGCCGCGCTGCAGCGGATCGCGCCCGACCTGGGTCTCTGATGGACCGCCGGCAGGGCGACATGCCCCCCGAGGAGTTCGAGGAGCACGGCCGGCGCGCCGTCGAGTGGGTCGCGGAGTACCTGGCGCATCCCGACCGCTTCCCGGTCCTGGCGCAGGTCGCGCCGGGACAGATCCGCGCGGCCCTCCCGGCCCATCCGCCCGAGCAAGGCGAGCCGATGGAGGCCATCCTCGCCGACTTCGAGCGCGTAATTCTCCCCGGGATCACGCACTGGAACCACCCGTCATTCTTCGCCTACTTCGCGATCAGCGGCTCGGGGCCGGGGATCCTCGGCGAGCTGCTGGCCTCCGCGCTCAACGTCAACGGCATGCTGTGGAAGACGTCTCCGGCGGCCACCGAGCTGGAAGAGGTCGCCCTCGACTGGCTGCGGCAGCTGGTCGGCCTCCCCGAGGGGTTCATGGGGATCATCATGGACACTGCCTCGATGGCGAGCCTGTGCGCCCTCGCCGCGGCGCGGGAGGCGGTGACCGAGCACCGGTTCCGCGAGGACGGCGCTGCGGGCGGCCCGCGCCTGCGCCTCTACACCTCCGAGCAGGCGCACTCCTCGATCGAGAAGGCGGCCATCGTGCTCGGCCTGGGCCGTGCCGGCGTGCGCAAGATCTCCGTGGACGACGCCTTCCGGATGGATGCGGAGGCGCTGCGCACGGCCGTGGCGGAGGACCGGCGCGAGGGATGGCGGCCCTTCTGCGTCGCGGCCACGGTGGGCACCACCTCGACGACCAGCGTCGACCCCGTTCCGGCGATCGCGGCGATCTGCCGCGCGGAGGGCCTGTGGCTCCACGTCGACGGCGCGTATGCCGGCATCGCCGCGGTGGTCCCGGAGTTCCGCTGGGCGCTCGCGGGCGCGGAGCAGGCCGACTCGATCGTCATCAACCCGCACAAGTGGCTGTTCACGCCGATCGACTGCAGCGCGTTCTACTGCCGTCATCCCGAAGTGCTGCGCGCGGCGTTCAGCCTCGTCCCCGAGTACCTGCGGACGGCGGAGGCGGAGCAGACCGAGGTCCGGGACTTCATGGACTACGGGGTGCAGCTGGGGCGGCGCTTCCGCGCGCTGAAGCTGTGGATGGTCCTGCGCTACTTCGGCCGCGAGGGGCTGGCCGCGCGGCTGCGCGAGCACATCCGCCTCGGGCAGGCCCTCGCGGGGTGGATCGACGCCGATCCGGACTTCGAGCGGATGGCCCCCACCCCGTTCAGCACCGTCTGCTTCCGTGCCCGGCCGTCGGGCCGGCCGCCGGAGGCCCTGGAGGGGCTCAACGCGGCGCTGCTCGACGCGGTCAACGCCACCGGGCGCGCCTATCTCTCGCACACGAAGCTGCGCGGCCGCTACACCATGCGCTGCGCGATCGGGAACATCCGCACCACCGAGGCCCACGTGCGGGATGCGTGGGCGCTCATCCGGGGCGAGCTCCGGCGGCTGCTGGACGCCTCCTAGCCCACATGAGCTATGGCCCCATCCTGCCCTTCCGGGGCACCATGGACGCGGGGCGCGCGATGGCACAGGAAACCGATTTCCCACGTGGAAGGGATGAGGCGCCGGGACACACGCGAGCAGGTGACAGTACCACGATGACGTTCCGCGATCGGCGGGATGCCGGCCGGCGCCTGGGCCAGGCCCTGGAGGCCTACCGCCTCCGCCGGCCGTACGTCCTGGCCATCCCGCGCGGCGGAGTCGTCGTCGCCTACGAGGTCGCGAAGGCGCTGGGGGCGCCGCTCGACGTCGTCATCCCGCGCAAGCTTCGCGCCCCGTATAATCCGGAGCTGGCGATCGGCGCAGTGGCACACGACGGCAGCGTGTACTACGACACCCCGCTGTTCGGCACCCTCAAGGTTCCCGAGGACTACCTGCAGGACGAGATCGCGTTCCAGCTCGAGGAGATCCGCCGCCGGATGGCGGCCTACCGCGGGGAACGGCCCCAGCCCGCGCTCGAAGGCCGCGCCGCGATCGTCGTCGACGACGGCATCGCTACGGGCTCCACGATGATCGCCGCCCTGCGCGCCGTGCGGAAGATGGGGCCCGCGGCCACGGCCGCGGCAATCCCCGTGGCCCCGCCGGAAGGATGCGAGGGCCTGCGCGGCGAGGCCGACGAGGTGATCTGCCTGCACACGCCGGTGGTCTTCTATGCCGTCGGGCAGTTCTACGACGACTTCGAGCAGGTGTCCGACGAGGAAGCGATCGCGCTGCTGCGCGCCAGGGAGCGGGAGATCCATGGCGGTTGAACAGCTCAAGCGGACCAGTCTGTACCCCGTGCACGTGCGCAGCGGCGCCCGGCTCGTGGAGTTCGGCGGCTGGGAGATGCCGGTGCAGTACGCGGGGATCGTCGAGGAGCACCGCGCCGTGCGCACGGCCGCCGGACTGTTCGACGTCTCCCACATGGGCGAGGTCGAGATCGAAGGTCCAGGCGCCCTGGCCTCGGTGCAGCGCCTCATCACCAACGACGCCGGCCGCCTGACCGTTGGGGCCGGGCTCTACAGCCCGATGTGCTTGCCCACCGGCGGGATCGTGGACGACCTCACGGTCTTCCGTCTGGGCGAGCAGCGCTTCTTCCTCGTCGTGAACGCCTCGACCGCGGCGAAGGATTTCGCCTGGATCAAGGAGCACACCAGCGGCGCGACCGCGCGCGACCGCTCGGCCGAGTTCGGGCTGCTGGCGCTGCAGGGGCCCCAAGCGGCGGGGATCCTGCGGGCGCTGACCCGCGCCCTCGCCGGGGAGCTGCCCTACTTCCATATGATGGAAGGGGCGGAGGTGGCCGGCGTGCGCGGCTGCTTCATCTCACGCACGGGCTACACCGGCGAGGACGGCTTCGAGGTGGGCTGCCCCTGGGATGCCGCCCCCCGGGTCTGGGACGCGCTGATGGAGGCGGGCCGCGGCGGAGGTCTGGCGCCGGTCGGTCTGGGCGCGCGGGACACCCTGCGCCTCGAGGCCGCCTACATGCTGTACGGGAACGACATCGATGAGACCACCACGCCCCTGGAGGCGCCTCTTTCCTGGACCGTCAAGCTGGACAAGGGCGACTTCATCGGCCGCGACGTCCTCGAGCGCCAGAAGCGCGAGGGCGTGACGCGGAAGCTCGTCGGGTTCGAAATGACCGAGCGGGCGATCCCGCGGCACGGCTACGGCCTGCTGGCGGGCGGCCGGGGCGTGGGCCGGGTCACGAGCGGCACGTTTGCGCCCTGGGTGAACAAGAGCATCGGCATGGGCTACGTGACACCGGAGCACACGCGGCCGGGCGCGCCGATCGCGGTGGAGATCCGCGGGCGGAGCGCGCAGGCGGCCGTCGTGAAGCTACCCTTCTACAAGAGGAGCGCCTGAATGTACCCCAAGGAGCTGCGGTACAGCAGCGAGCACGAGTGGGCGAGGATGGAAGGCACCCGCGTGCGCGTCGGGATCACGAAGTTCGCCGCGGAGAAGCTGAGCGACATCGTCTTCGTGGAGCTTCCCCAGGTGGGCGCGCGGGTGACGTTCATGCAGCCCTGCGGGGTGATCGAGTCGGTCAAGGCCGTCTCGGACGTGTACTCCCCGGTGACCGGGAAGGTCGTCGAGGTCAACACGGCGCTGGCGGATGCGCCCGAGGTCGTGAACAGCGATCCCCACGGCAAGGGGTGGATTCTCGTCGCGGAGCCGGACGATCTCAAGGAGCTGGACAAGCTCATGACCGCCGACCAGTACACCAAGACCATCGGTGAGGCGACATGAAGACGACGAACGACGCGCACGTGACGCTGACGCGTCACGTGCAGCATAAGTACATCCCGGCCACGCCGGCGGAGCGGGAGGAGATGCTCCGCGTCGTCGGCGTGCCCTCGGTGGATGCGCTGTTCGCCGACATCCCCGCCGCGGTGCGGCTCACCGCCCCGCTGCGGCTGCCCCCTGCTCTGTCGGACCCGGAAGCGATCGCCCACCTCGGCGAGCTGGCGGCGCGGAACGCCCATGCCGGGGCGATGCCCTGCTTCCTGGGCGCCGGCGCGTACGACCACTACGTGCCGAGCGTGGTGTGGGCCCTCGCCGGCCGCGGGGAGTTCCTCACGGCCTACACGCCGTATCAGGCGGAGATGATGCAGGGCGAGCTGCAGGCCGGCTACGAGTACCAGAGCATGCTGTGCGAGCTCACCGGGATGGACGTGGCCAACGCGTCGATGTACGACGGCGCGTCGGCGACGGCCGAGGCCGCGGTGATGGCCAAGGATCTGACGAAGCGGGATGAGGTGCTCATCAGCACGGCCGTGCATCCCGAGTACCGGCAGGTGCTGTCCACGTACACCCGGCCGCTGGGGATCAAGATCGTCGAAGTGCCGCATCGGAACGGCCGCACGGACAGTGCGGCGATCGGCGCGGCGGTCTCCGACCGCACCGCGGCTGTCATCATCCAGCATCCCAACTTCTTTGGTGTGCTGGAGGACGGGAAGGGGCTCTCCGAACTGGCGCATGCCCGCGGGTCGCTCCTCATCGCCGCGATCGCCGAGCCGCTCTCGCTGGGGATCCTCCGCCCGCCGGGAGCCTGGGGCGCGGACATCGTCGCAGGCGAAGGGCAGCCGCTCGGCAGCCACCTGAACTTCGGCGGCCCGTATCTGGGGATGATGGCGACGCGCCAGGAGTTCGTGCGCCGCATCCCGGGCCGGCTGGTGGGAGCCACGGTGGACACCAAGGGCCGGCGCGGATTCGTACTGACCCTGCAGACGCGCGAGCAGCACATCCGGCGGGAGAAGGCCAGCAGCAACATCTGCACCAACGAGGCGCTGCTGGCCCTGGCCGCGGCGATCTACATGGCCTCGCTCGGCCCGCAGGGGCTGCGCAAGGTGGCCGAGCTCAACCTCTACAAAGCGGCCTACGCGAGGGAGGCCATCGCCGGGATCAAGGGCTTCCGCATCGCCTTCGACGGGCCGACGTTCCACGAGTTCGTCGTACGCACGCCCATCCCGCCGGAAGACCTCAACCGCCGGCTGCGGCGGAAGGACATCCTCGGCGGGCTGCCCCTGGGCCGCTTCTATCCCGAGCTGGCGGACGGGTGGCTGGTCTGCGTCACCGAGCAGCGCACGCGCGAGCAGATCGACCGCCTGGTCGCGGCCCTGGAGGAGATCCGATGAGCGCTCAGGACTTCCCCGTCATCTTCGAGCTCGGCGCGCCGGGCCGCGTCGGGGCTTCCTATCCCGATCCGGACGTCCCGGCCAAGCCGCTGGACCGGCTGCTGCCGGCCGACCAGCTGCGCGAGGACCTCCCGGCGCTGCCCGAGGTGAGCGAGCTGGACGTCGTCCGGCACTACACGCGGCTCTCCCACCGGAACTTCAGCATCGACGAGGGCTTCTATCCGCTCGGCTCGTGCACGATGAAGTACAATCCCAAACTCCACGAGGAGGTGGCCGCCCTGCCCGGCTTCAGCCGCCTGCATCCCTACACGCCCGCCGAGGATGCGCAGGGCGCCCTCGAGCTGATCTGGGGGTTGGAACGCGTGCTGGCCGAGATCAGCGGCATGGACCGCATCACCTTCCAGCCGGCGGCCGGGGCGCACGGTGAGCTCACCGGCATCCTGATGATCCGCGCCTGGTTCGACTCGCGCGGCGAGCGGCGCACGAAGGTGATCGTGCCCGACTCCGCCCACGGCACCAATCCGGCCACGGCGGCGATGGCCGGGTACCAGGTCGTCACCGTGAAGTCCGACGCCCGCGGCAACATGGACGTGCGGGCCCTGCGCGAGGCGATGGATGAATCCGTGGCCGCGCTCATGCTTACCAACCCCAATACGCTGGGGCTGTTCGAGGAGCACATCGTGGAGGTCGAGGAGATCGTCCACGGCCGCGGGGGCCAGCTGTACCTGGACGGCGCCAACTTCAACGCGGTCCTGGGTATCACGCGGCCGGGAGATCAGGGCTTCGACGTGATGCACATGAACCTGCACAAGACCTTCACGACGCCCCACGGGGGCGGCGGGCCGGGCGCCGGCGCGGTGGGCGTGAAAACCCACCTGGCGCCCTTCCTCCCCCTGCCGGTCGTGGAGAAGGACGGCGACCGCTTCCGCCTCGACGCGGACCGGCCGCGGTCGATCGGGAAGATCCGGGCCTTCTACGGCAACTTCGGGAACCTCGTCCGCGCCTACGCCTACATCCGCTCGATGGGGGCCGACGGGCTGCGGCAGGTCTCCGAGACCGCGGTGCTCAACGCCAACTACGTCCTGGCCCGCCTGCGCGACCGCTTCGACCTGCCCTACGATCGCGTCTGCAAGCACGAGTTCGTGTTCGCCGGCACCCGCCAGAAGAAGCAGTACGGGGTGAGCACGCGCGACATGGCCAAGCGCATGCTGGATTACGGCTTCCACGCCCCGACGATCTACTTCCCGCTGATCGTCGAGGAAGCCATCATGATCGAGCCGACGGAGACGGAGAGCAAGCGCACGCTGGACGAGTTCATCGACGCGATGCGCGCGATCGACCGCGAGGCCCAGGAGAATCCCGACCTGGTGCACGGCGCCCCGCACAACACGCCGGTGACGCGGCTCGATGAGGTCCGCGCGGCGCGGCAGCCGGATCTCCGCTGGAGGCCCCGATGAAGGTGCTGTTCGTGGCGGGCGTCGCCCCCATCGTCCGGGACGGGGCCGCCTCCCGGCGTCTCTACGTGGAGGGGCTGGGCCTCGCGCTCGAGGGCGACGACGACTACATCCACACCGACAAGCTCGAGGGCCTGAAGCACTTCGGGCTGTGGCCGCTGGCGGATGCGGCCCGGTCGTGTTTCGGCACAGACCGCTGGCCCGCCGACATCCCGGTGCCGCAGGCGGTGATCGAGCTCGAGGTCGAGGACGTGTCCGCGGCGGCCGCGGAGCTGGCGGCGAAAGGGCACCGCCTCCTCACAAGCGTGAAGACGGAGCCGTGGGGTCAGGTTGTGGCGCGCCTGCTCAGCCCGGAGGGGCTGCTGCTGGGTCTCACCTACACCCCCTGGATGCGGGGCGGATGACCCTCGCGGACTTCCACGCGGCGCGCGAGCGCATCGCGCCCTACGTGCGGCGGACGCCCGTCCACCCCCTGCCCGGCGGGCCGCTGCTCAAGCTCGAGAACCTCCAGGTGACCGGCTCGTTCAAGCCCCGGGGCGCCTTCAACTACGTGCTGGCCCACCGCGAGGCGTGCGCCGGAGGGATCATCACGGCCTCCTCCGGGAACCACGGCCAGGCGGTGGCGTTCGTGGCGCGCACGCTCGGTCTGCGGGCGGTTGTGGTCGTCCCGGAGAACGTCGCGGCGACGAAAGCCGAGGCGATCACCGCCTCCGGGGCGGAGCTGATCCGCCGCGGGCGCTACTCGGACGAGCGCATCAGATGCGCCCGGGATCTCGCGGAGCGGCGGGGGCTGCACTATGTGCCGCCCTACGACGACCTCTTCATCATCGCCGGCCAGGGGACGGTCGGGCTCGAGATCGTGGAGCAGTGCCCGGACCTCGAAGCGGTCATCGCGCCGGCGAGCGGCGGCGGCCTCCTCTCGGGGATCGCGGCCGCGGTGAAGCTGCTGCGGCCCCAGGTCCGGGTGGTGGGCGCCGAGCCGACGGGGGCGGCGCGCTTCGGGGCGTCCCGCCGGGCCGGAGCCCCGGTCACCCTGGAGAAGGCGGAGACGGTGGCCGACGGTCTCCGCGTGCTCGCGCCGGGCCGGCTGACGTGGGAAGTGACCTCCCGCTACGTGGACGAGTTCAGATCCGTTCCTGACGCTGAGATCATGCGGGCCGTCCGCCGCCTGCTCTTCGAGGGGCGGATCCTCGCCGAACCCTCAGGAGCCACCTCTGTTGCCTGCGCCCTGGCCTCCGGCCTGACCGGCCCCCGTTCGGTCGCCGTCGTCAGCGGAGGAAACGTCGACCTCCCTGTCCTCCTCAACGCCCTCTCCGCCTGAGGGCGTAAGAGCCCGAAAACGCGAGCTTTATCGCGCTTTGCCGCGCTAGACTCAGAATACGGACATTTGTTCGGATACTGTCCTCCTGAGCGGCTGCCACCACGGGTTGATGTTCGTACATATGTTCGCCATATAATCAGAGCGGAGGTGACGATATGGCCGCACCCCTGACTGATAGGCAGCGGCAGGTCCTGGAGCACATCGCGACATCCATCCGGCGCAGCGGCATCGTGCCCTCCGTCCGGGAGATCGGCAGCGCGCTCGGCATGCGCTCGCCGTCGACGGTGCACCAGCACCTGACGGCTCTCGCGCGCAAAGGCTACATCAAACGAGCCGGGGACAGGATGCGCGTGATGGAGGTCCTCGATCGCCGGATGATGCCCCATGGAGAGGAGGTCGCCCACCTGCCGCTGGTCGGGCGGGTTTCGGCCGGCGTTCCCATCCTGGCGGATGAGAACGTCGAGGAGATGATCCCCGTCCCACGGCGCATGGTCGGGTGGCAGGATGAGAACTGCTTCCTGCTCACCGTGCGCGGAGACTCGATGATCAACGCGGGCATCCATGCCGGCGACCTGGTCATCGTGCGGTCGCAGCCCTCGGCCGACGCGGGTGAGATCGTCGTGGCGCTGCTGGGGGAGGAGGCCACGGTGAAGCGGCTGCTCTACGACGGCGGCCGTCCGTACCTCCAGCCGGAGAACGCGCAGTTCGCCCCGATCTACGAGGAGTTCGAGATCATCGGCAAGGTCGTCGGGCTGCTGCGCCGCTACCAGGGGGGGCAGGCATGAGCATCGAGTCGATTCTGTCCGTGCCCGCGGCGGCGCCAAGCGCCGAGCGCCCACCGGTCCGGAGCGTCCCGCGGGCACGGCGCCATGTTCCCGCGGCGCGTTATCGCGCCGCGTGGGGAGATCTTAGCAACGACCGGAGGTTCATACGCCTCAAGCTCATCCTTCTCGGGCTCATCTTGGTCGCCGCCATGGCCCTGGAGGTGCGTCTCTAAGTGAAGCCGCTCGATGTCTTCACGAGTACGGCCTTCCGCGACGGCCGCGCCGGCTGCGGGATCGTCCTCCGCGCCTCGGGACAGACCGTGCGCGTGATCCGCCGGGCCGTGCCTGCCGGATCCCGCGCGGAGGGGGCCTACCGCGCGCTCCTCCACGGGGTGTGGAGGGCGCGCGGTACGGGCGCCCGCCACATCCGCGTCTTCTCGGACACGCCGGAGGTGGTGGATCAGGTGACCGGCCGGAGCGAGGTGCCGGTCGAACTGGTCGGCCTCTACCTGCAAACCCGGGCGCTCCTCAACGCATACCGGGGGAGCGCGGTGGCCGCCATCCCGCGGGGACAGAACGCCGAAGCCGCCATCGCCGCCCTGGAAGCCCTTGATCAACCCACCGGTCCTGCCCAGGACATCGACGACGTAGAGGACCTCCCGCTCTTCTCGCCTTCGTTGACGGACGCTTAGGCTGCGGGCAGGGAGCGGACGCCGTCCTGCGAACCGACCATGCATGCGTTCCGCTGTGGCCGCAATGATACTTCTTGTCGCCGCCGGGGCCGCAGCGGCGGCCTTCGCTCCTGCGGAGCCGGTCGAGCCAGACCAGTTCCTGCGCGGGCGGGTCGTAGCGGTCATCGGCGAGCGGGAAGCCCAGGGCCTTGGTGAGGAGCAGTTCGTCCAACTCGTCAGGGTCAGACTCGACCGCGATGGTCCGCTCCAGGAAGTCCCGGCGGAATTTGCCCGCATGGGATCCGAGAGCAGCCAACAACTGACGGAGGGCGACCGGGTCGTCGTGGCGGTCAGTGAGGAGCCCGACGGTACCCGCTACTACGTCGTCGACCATCTCCGCCTGCCCGCCCTCGGGGCGGCTCTCGCCATATTCTTCGCGCTTGCGATCCTGTTCAGCCGTCGGAAAGGCGTCGGGAGTATCATCGGGCTAGCGATCACGGCGGTGGTGCTGGCGCGGTTCGTCGTCCCCGCGATCGTGGCGGGCGCCAACCCGCTGATCGTCAGCTTGGTCGGGGCGCTCGTCATCGCCCTGACCTCGATCTACCTGGCCCACGGGCTCTCCCTGCGGACGTCCATCGCCGTAGGCAGCACGATCCTCACGCTGGTCATCGCTTGGGCGCTGGCCATCCTCTTCGTGTCGCTGGCCAGGCTGTCGGGCATGGGATCGGAGGAATCCGTCTACCTGCAGCTCGCGCCCATCGAGCAGCTCAACCTGAGAGGGCTGCTGCTCGGAGGGATCATCCTGGGGGCCCTCGGTGTGCTCGACGACATCACGACCGGCCAGGCGGCTGCCGTGGATGAGCTGCGAAGAGCCAACCCGGCTCTGTCGACCCGAGAGCTGTATCGCCGAGGCCTCTCGATCGGTTCAGAGCACATCACCTCGCTCGTGAACACGCTCTTCCTGGCATACGCCGGAGCCTCGCTGCCGCTCTTCATTCTCTTCACCATCTACAATGAGGTCCCACTCTGGGTCACACTGAACAGCGAGTTCGTGGCCGAGGAGGTCGTGCGCACCCTCGTGGGGAGTGTCGCCTTGATCTTGGCCGTACCGATCACGACGTTCTCCGCCGCTCTCCTCCTGCGAGGACGTGGGGCCGGTGAGACCGTCGCTGATGCATCCCCCTCCGGTCACCGGGATTGAAGAGGGGGTGACAGGTTTGTGATCGGAGGAGCGCTGGCACGTCATCAACTTCCTGCGCGCCGTGTCCACCCCCGCGGAGAAGTGACGGGACGCCTCGATTCAAGGAAGGCTCGGGCGGTCGCCGAAACACTAGTCGTCGTGGGTGAAGCCGAAGCCAAGGCCTTCCTCGAAGCGGGCGAGCGCCATCTCACCGCGGGAGAACACCAGGCCGCCGAGCAGGCCTTCCGCAGCGCCGTCGTCGCCGCCCCCGACTCCGCTCTGGCCCACAGCAAGCTCGGCGTCGCCCTGGCCCATTCGGGAAATCTCGACGCCGCCATCACCGAGTTCTCGAAGAGCATCGCCCTGCAGCCGGGCTACGCCCCAGCCTACAGCAACCTCGGCAACGCCTACCGTCAGAAGGGGATGCTCGAGGACGCCCTGGTCGCCTACGAGCGCGCGGTGGCGCTCGATCCCGATTACTGGGTCGGGCACCAG
>DASUAK010000264.1:0-2963 GCA_035763845.1 bacterium
TGTGGATGCGCCGGCCCTGGCGCTGTCGGGGGGGAACCAGCAGAAAGTGATCGTGGCGCGGGAGTTCAGTTTCGAGCCCAAGGTGCTGGTCGCCGCGCAGCCCACGCGCGGGCTGGACATCGGCGCCACCGAGTTTGTCCAGCGCCAGCTGCTCGAGGCGCGCGCGGCGGGCATGGCCGTGCTGCTGGTCTCCGCGACGTTGGAAGAGGTCATGTCGCTGGCGGACCGCATCGGGGTGATGTACGGCGGGCAGCTCGTGGCCGAGTTCCCGCGCGGGGCAGTCGGCGCCGCCGAGCTCGGTCTGTACATGACGGGCGCCGCCCGGGAGAAGCCCTCCGCATGAAGGCGCGGCTGCTGCTCCTGCAGATCGCCGGGCCGGCCCTGGCCATCCTCTTCGGGATGGTGGTCTCCTCGATCATCATCCTGGCGATCGGCCGGAGCCCCTTGGAGGTCTTCGGCGTGATGGTGCGCTTCGGCCTGGGCCGCACCGACAGCCTCTTCAGCATCCTCTTCAAGTCCACGCCGCTGATCCTGGCCGGGCTGGCCGTGGCGATGTCCTTCCGCGTGAACCTCTTCAACATCGGGGTGGAGGGCCAGTACTACATCGGGGCGTTCTGCGCGGCCTACGTGGGCTTCACGCTGCGCGGCCTGCCGGCGGCGGTCCATCTTCCGCTGGCCCTGCTCGCCGCGGTGGCCGGCGGGATGCTCTGGGGGCTGCTGCCGATCGTCCTCAAGCTGCGGCGGGGGGCGCACGAGGTCATCACCACGATCATGATGAACTACATCGCCTCCGCCCTGCTGCTGTACCTGATCAACGACGTCTTCCGTGATCCGGCGCAGGCCGGTACGCCGCGCGTGCGCACGCCGGACGTCGCCGGGGCGGCGCGCATCCCCTCGCTCGGGCCGCTCTTCGCCCCCTTCGGGATCGGCGGCTCGGACGTGCAGAAGCTGAACGCGCTCCTGCTGCTGGGCCTCGTGCTCGCGCTGGTGCTGGCCTTCGTTCTGGCCCGCACGCGGTTCGGCTATGAGGTCCGCGCGGTCGCCGCCAACCCGGACGCGGCCGAGGCGGCGGGCATCCCGAACACCCGCATCATGTTCTGGGTCTTCATGATGAGCGCAGCTCTGGCCGGGCTGATCGGCCTGAACGACATCCTGGGCTTCTTCGGCTACCTGGACATCGACTTCCCCAAGGGACTGGGGTTCACGGGCATCTCCATCGCCCTGCTCGCCCGGAACAATCCGATCGGCGTCATCCCGGCGGCTCTCCTGTTCGGCTTCCTCGACCGCGGCGCGCAGGGGGTGCAGTTCTTTGCGCGCATCCCGAAGGAGACGATCGTCATCATGCAGGCGATCATCATCCTGGCGATCGTCGTGGCCTATGAGCTGATCACGCGCTACGTCCGGGCGCAGCGCAAGCGCGAGGCGGAGGCTGCGGCGCCGGAAGCGCCGCAGGCGGCGGGGGAGGCGGCTCCGTAGATGGAGACCCTCACCTCGCTGCTCAGCATGGCCCTGATCGCCTCGGCGATCCGCGTCACGATGCCGATCCTCCTCACCGCGCTCGGCGCCGTGTACTCCGAGCGCAGCGGCGTCGTCAACATCGGCCTCGAAGGCATCATGATCATGGGTACGTTCTTCGGGGCGGTCGGGAACTATTTCTTCGCGCAGGCCTTCCCGGGGCTCGTCGCCGGCGCGCCGGATCTGGCGCCCGCGGCCGGGGTCCTCGCCGCGGTGGCGGCCGGCGTCCTCTTCGCCCTCATCCACGCCCTGGTCACCGTGACCTTCCGCGTCAACCAGATCATCAGCGGCGTGGCCCTGAACCTGCTCGCGGCCGGGCTGGCGCGCTTCCTGAACATCCTCCTGTTCACGCAGTCCACGCAGTCGCCGGGCGTCCGGGGATTCACGGCCATCGACATCCCGCTGCTGCGCGACATCCCCAGGCTCGCCCCCCTGGTGCGGGGCATCTCCCCGATGATCGTCCTCGCGCTGGCCCTTGTCATCGCCAGCCAGTGGGTGCTGCTGCGCACGCGCTTCGGGCTCCGCCTGCGCGCAGTGGGAGAGTACCCGCTCGCGGCGGACACGCTGGGGGTGGGGGTGGCCCGGATGCGCTACGCCGGCGTCCTGCTGAGCGGGGCGCTGGGCGGGATGGCCGGAGCGTACCTCGCCATCGAGCAGGCCCACCTCTACTTCGAAGGGATGACGCAGGGGCGCGGGTACATCGCCCTGGCGGCGATGATCTTCGGGAACTGGTGGCCGCTCGGGGCCCTCGGCGCTTCCGCGCTCTTCGGCTACTTCGACGCCCTCAGCCTGCGCGTCGTCCGCCTGCCCGTCCCGTATCAATTCATCAGCGTCCTCCCGCACATCGTCACGATCTTCGTCCTGGCCGGTTTCGTGCGCCGCGCCCAGATGCCGGCCGCCGACGGCGTCCCCTATTCCAAGGAAGAGGAATGAGCGTCGTCGTCATCGGCGGTGTCAATGTCGATGTCTTGGCGGCGTCGGCGGGGGCGCTCGCGCCGGGTCTCAGCAACCCCGGCCGTGTGCGTATCGCGCCTGGTGGAGCCGGCCGCAACGTCGCGGAGAATCTGGCCCGCCTCGGGGTCGCCGTGAGTCTGCTGGCCGCGGCGGACGCTCATCCCCTGACAGATGTGGCGCTGGGCCAGGCCTCCGGCGCCGGGGTCGACGTGAGCGAGGTCGTGCACGTGCGGGGGATGGGCAACTACTATGTCGCCGTCGAAGATGCGGGGACCGTGAAGTACGCGGTGTCCGACATGTCCGCGGCGGAAGCCCTCACGCCCGGCGATCTCGACGCCCGCGCGTCACTCATCGGCGAAGCGGAGGCCGTGGTCGTCGATGCCAACCTGCATCCGGCGACAATCGTGCGAGCGGTAGAGTTGACGAAGCCGTCCCGCCTGTGTCTCCTGCCTGTCTCGCGTGCGAAGGCGACGAGGTTGCGAGGCGTGCTCAAG
>DASUAK010000265.1:0-5742 GCA_035763845.1 bacterium
GCGGTTCGAGATGGCGCGCCCGGAGGGACTTGAACCCACGACCTTTGGCTCCGCAGGCCAACGCTCTATCCACTGAGCTACGGGCGCGCGCTGCGTACGACGGCGCAGGCCGATTATAGCATCTCCGCTCTTCCCGTGATACGCGGCCCACGATCCCTATGGTAGAGTAGGGCTTATCCCGCGGGGGCATCCTCCGGGTGGAATCCATCCCAGACGACAGAAGGTGGTCCTCATGACGCGCGTGCTGTGGGCAGGGCTGGCCCTCCTCGCCCTGCTGACGGGACCGGTCTACGCGCAGGGCGCCGGCACGATCGTCGCCGGGCAGCAGATCGGCGGGGTCCGCATCGGCGGGAGCGTGACCGATGCGGTGTCCGTGGCGGGCAGCCTGTACAACCAGGTCGACTCCAAGTCAGGGAAGTACACGCTCTACGAGTGGCCGCTGCGCCCCTTCATCATGATCGCGGAGAAGGAGTCCGGGCGCATCGTGCTCGTCGTCGTCACGCTGAGCGACGCCTACCAGACCGACAAGGGCAGCGTGACCGGCGGTTCGGAGCGCGCGGTTGTCGAGGCGGCATACGGCCGTGAGTTCACAGCGGAAGAGGATGAGACGTCGACCACGATGATCTACGACCCGCAGGGCATCGCTTTCGACGTCGGCAAGCGGGGCGCGATGAGCGGGCGCGTCACGCAAATCATCGTCTTCACGCCCGGCCGGTGGAAGGCCATCACCGAGAGTCTGTAGTCCGGCCGCACGGTGTGTTAGGATGGATGAGCCCGGAGGGGTGGCCGAGAGGCCCAAGGCAACGGTTTGCTAAACCGTGGCCGCCCATAAGGTGGCCCGTGGGTTCGAATCCCACCCCCTCCGCCAGCCAGGTCTAGTCTTTCCGCTCCCGGGGAATCCTTCTTGTTGAGGGAGCTCCGTCCCCCGCCACCCCCTCCAACGCAGACCCGTAACCCCCCGGAGCTCCCTCTCTCTTTTCCGCCGCGTGGATGCGCGGGAAGTCGGCGGGGCGGGCGCCTCCGGCGAAGTGCCGCGTCCACAGGGCGAGATCCTTCCGCAGGCGTTCCAGGTCGATCCCCAGGTAGGTGTCGGGGAAGGGCTGCAGGCGGGCCAGCCCCTTGGCGAGCAGCGTCCGGCTGCCGTGCGCGTTCCCTTTCTCATGGTGGTAGAAGGCGGCGGCGACCTGCACGAGGCCGTGGTAGAATCCCTTCGACTCCGGAGGGGCCTGCTTCCACAGTCCCTCCCCCCATTCGTGGCACTCGAAGAACAGCCCCGCGTTGAAGAGCACCGCGGCGATGGAGACGGCCCGGGCGGCTCCCCGGGTCCGCGCCGTGCCGTGCATCTCCGCGATCGCTTTCAGCAGCCGCGCGGTCTGGCGCTTGAAATAGTCGAGGTGCGGAGCGAACGCGGGCGGCAGGGCGACGAGATCCCCCCGAGTCACGAGCAGGCCGCGCTTGACCAGGCGGGTGAGGTCGCGGCGCGTCGGCTTCCACCCGAAGGGCGCGGCCAGGGCGCCGGCACGCGCCAGGCACTCGGGCCAGAGGATCCGCGACTCCCCCGGTGAGGCCCGCTCCGCGCAGGCCAGGGCGACGGCCACCCAGGCGGCGCGGCGCGGGTCCGCCACCGCTTCGAGCGCCAGTGCCGAGAGCAGATGCTTGAGTTCGACGTAGCCCATCAGGCGGGGCGGAACGAGGCGAGCGTCCGCACGAGGTCCTCGGGGGTCCGCACCGGCGGGGCGCAGGCGCTGCCGGCGCAGACGAACGCCGTGGGCTCGTCCGCGTGGGCGAGCATCGCCCGGACGACCTCGGGGATGGGGGCGCCGTCGCCGCCGGCTTCCTCGTGGAGGCTGATCAGGCGGTCGGGACGCCAGGCGGCCAGCGCCGCTTCGTGCAGCGCGCGTGTCCGCGCATCGGCCCGCGGCCCGACGATCGCGACGTGCGCCGGGTCGTGCAGGAGGTCGTCCAGGGCGATGAACATGCCGGACGCGTAGAGGCCATGGGGCGCGAGGCCCGGAGCAAACGCCCCGAGCAGCTGCGCGGCCAGCGTCCGGTAGGCGTCGGCGCCGAGCAGGCGCGACAGCCGCAGCAGCACCCGCGCCCCGGCGGCGTTCGGGGACGGGGTCGGCGCGTCCTGCACCGGCTTGTAGGGGACGTCGAGGCCGGCTTCGCCCGTGCCTGCCTCGATGTCCCGGAGCCCCGGGTCGTCCCAGAAACGGCGCAGAGCCGCGTCTGTCACCTCCCGTGCCAGGCGCAGGTAGCGGTCTTCGCCCGTCGCCTCATAGGCGTCGAGCAGCGCCGCGGCCATCTGCACCTGGTCGTCGGCGAGGCCCGGCACGGACCCGCCCAGCACATGGACGAATCCACGCCCCATCTCGTATCCTTCGGCGAGGAAGCGTTCGAGCGTGCGCAGCGCGGTCACGCGGTATGACGGTTCGCCGAGCGCGTGCGAGGCTGCCAGGAACGCGGAGATCGCCATCCCGTTCCAGTTGGCATACAGGGCCTCGTCGACGTAGGGAGCCCGCCGCGTCATGCGCACGGCGGCCAGCTTCATCCGCCCGCTCGCCAGCAGCGTGCGGACCTCGTCGGCGGAACGGCCCGTGACCGCCGCGATCACGTCCGGATCCCGGTCAACGAACAGCACGTGGCGCCCGCTGCCGTGCATCTCGCCCGGGCCCTGTAGATGATAGTGCTCGGCGATGACGGCCGTCTCGGCCGGGGCGAGGACCGCCGCGGCTTCCTCCGCCGTCCACGTGAAGTAGCTCCCGTCGTCGTCCGGGCCTACGTCCGCGTCCTGGCTCCCGTAGAAGCCGCCGCGCTCGCCGCCGAGGACGGTGGACATGAAGGCGGCGATGTCCCGGGCGGTCTCGGCGAACCCCGCCCGCCCTGTCGCGGCGAACGCCTGCGCGTAGTTGTGCAGCAGCCCCGCGTTGTCGTAGAGCATCTTCTCGAAGTGCGGCACGATCCAGCGGCCGTCGGTGGAGTAGCGGTGGAAGCCGCCGCCGATCTGGTCGTGGATGCCCCCGCGGGCCATCTTCTCGAGCGTGCGCACGGCCATGGCCAGCAGATCGCCGTCGCCCGTGCGGGCGTGCCGGCGCAGCAGCAGCTCGATCGTTGCGGTGTGCGGGAACTTCGGGGCGCCGCCGAAGCCGCCCTCGGCCGGGTCGTAGACGCGGCGGATCGAGGCTACGGCCGCCTCCAGATGCGCGGGCCCGAGGGCGCCGCCCGGAGCGGCGGCGGGCGACGCCAGGGTCGCGGCGAGCTGGCGGTGCAGCTGCTCGGCGGCCTCCACCGCTTCTTCGCGGTTGTCCCGGTAGTACGCGGCCACGCTCAGCAGGATGCGCCGGAAGCCGGGGCGTCCGTGGGCGTCGTCTTTCGGGAAGTACGTGCCGCCGTAGAAGACCTTGCCGTCCGGCGTGAGGAACGCGGTGAGCGGCCACCCGCCCAGCCCCGTGATCGCGCTCACGGCGTTCTGATAGCGGGCGTCGATGTCCGGGCGCTCGTCGCGGTCCACCTTGACCGCGACGAAGTGCCCGTTGATGATCGCCGCCACCGCCGGGTCGTCGTAGCTCTCGTGGTCGATGACGTGGCACCAGTGGCACCACACCGCGCCGATGTCGAGCAGGATGGGCTTGTCCTCCGCCCGGGCGCGGGCGAAGGCCGCCTCCGACCAGGGCAGCCAGGCCACGGGTTGTTCGGCCGCGCCGCGCAGGTACGCGCTCGCCGCGCCGGCCAGGGCGTTCGGACTCATGGCTAGGAGTTTACCCTTTCGCCGTCTGCTCGACGAAGTTCAGGCGGAGGTTGGCCAGCAGGTTCTCCAGCTCCCGGCGCTCGGCGTCCGCGGCGCGGGGTCGCAGGTGGTCGATGAGCGAGGCCGCGGCGTCGATCGCCAGGCGCGCGTCGTCCAGGCGGCGCTCGACCATGTTCGTCGCCGGGTCGGGGATGAGCCCCATCGCCTGCCACGCGCTCGTGGCCAGCAGCGAGACGCACCAGCGCAGCAGGTCGGGAGCGTGGAGCGGGACGCGCTCCGGCTCCTCGGACGGGGTTCCGGCGGACGGCTCCTGGTGCTCGGCCATGGGCATCCCTCCACAGCCAGTGTAGCGGTTCCGCCGGCTACTGCGGCTGGGCGGCGGGCTTCTTCAGCAGCGCCTGGAAGGCGACGACGCCGGCGACCAGGGCGAGGGCGAGCAGATCGAGGGAGGCCGCCGGATAGATGAGCAGGATGCCGGCCGTGATGAGCGTGATCCGCTCCGGCCAGGTCGTCCGGCGCAGCAGCCAGCCGTTGATGCCGGCGGCCATCGCGGCCAGGCCCGCCGCCGCGGTGATCAGGACCTTCACGACGTCCAGGAGCGGTGCCTTCAGCAGCAGGCCCATGCCCGCGGGATGGACCGTGAACATGAACGGCACGACGAAGGCGGGCAGCGTGTATTTCCAGGCCATCAGCATCGTCCTGAACGGATTGCCGCCGGTGAGCGCCGCGGCGGCCATCGGGGAAAGGCCGACCGGCGGCGAGACCTCCGACAGCACCGCGTAATAGAAGATGAACATGTGCGCGGCCAGCTCGTGCACGCCGAGCTTGGTCAGCGCGGGGGCGACGATCACCGCGGCGATGATGTAGGTCGCGGTGATGGGCAGGGCGAGGCCGAGGACCCAGAGGGCCAGGGCGGCAAAGAGCAGCGTCAGGATGAGATTGCCGCCGGCCAGGCTGACGATGATGTCGGAGAGTTTCAGGCCGAGCCCGGTGAGGTTCGTCACGCCGACGATGATCCCGGCCGCGGCCACCGTGACGCCGATGTTGAGGACGGAGCGGCTGCCGTTGGCCAGGGCGGCGACGAGCCGGCGCGGGACGAGGGCCGTTTCGCGCCGCAGGTAGCTGGCCAGAGCGGCGACGATCGTCGCCCAGAAGACCGCCTTGATGGCCGTGAACCCGTAGACCATGAAGGCCGGGATGACGACGAGCGACGACAGCAGATACCAGTACCGCTTGGTGAGCGTCCACGGGTTTTCGGCCTTGATCTCCACGAACCGCAGGCCGAAGCGCCGGGCGTCCAGCTCGATCATCAGGAAGATCGAGAAGTAGTATAGGGCGGTGGGGATGATCGCCATCACGATGACTTCCAGATAGCTGATCTTCAGGATCTCCGCGATGATGAAGGCGGCGGCGCCCAGGATCGGCGGGGAGATGACCGCCCCGATGCCGCCCGCGGACAGCAGGCCGCCGGCGGACTCGCGGTCGTAGCCCGCCTTCTTCAACAGCGGGTAGGCGATGGCGCCGACGGTCACGGTCGTGGCCACGCCGCTCCCCGAAGGGCCGCCCAGCAGGAACGAGGCGACGGTAACGGCCTGCCCGGCCCCGGTGCGGCGCCGCCCGGTGAGGGCCAGGGCGAGATCGACGAAGAACTTCCCGGCGCCGGACTGCTCGAGGAACGAGCCGTAGATCGTGAAGAGGATGATGAAGGTCGAGCTCACCGCGATCGGGACGCCGAAGATCCCCTCCAGGGTCATGTAGAGCTGGCCGACGAGGCGCGGGAGGTCGTAGCCGCGGTGGGTCCAGGGCGCGGGCAAGGAGGGGCCGATGAAGGCGTAGACGAGGAAGGCGATGACGATGATCAGCAGCGTCTTGCCCACGGTGCGCCGCGTCGCTTCGAGGATCAGCAGGATGGTCGCCACCCCGAAGACGAGATCCCACGTGTTGGGGATCACGGAGCGGTAGATGAAGCCCTCGAAGTCCGTGAAGACGTACCC
>DASUAK010000266.1:0-4297 GCA_035763845.1 bacterium
CAGGATGCCGACCAGCGGATGGCTCATGAAACCTTCGCTCCTTCGCGCGGAGCCGGAACCGCGGCCCCGATGTCACTGCGATACTGCATCCCCTCGAAGCGGATCGCGGACATCCCCGCGTAGGCGCGCCCGCGGGCCTCCTCGAGCGTGCCGCCGGTCGCCACGACGTTGAGCACGCGGCCGCCCGCGGTGACCAGACGCCCCTCCCGCATCGCCGTCCCCGCGTGGAACACCACGGCGCCGGACGGCACCGACTCCATCCCGGCGATCGGGAGGCCGGTCGTGTACTTCCGCGGGTACCCGCCGGACGCGGCCACCACGCAAACGGCGGCGTCGTCACTCCAGCGGATCTGCGGATCTCGTCCTTCGATGACGGCGATCATCGCCTCGGCCAGGTCGCCCTGCAGCAGCGGGAGGATGACCTGCGCCTCGGGATCGCCGAAGCGGCAGTTGAACTCCAGCACCTGCGGACCATCGGCGGTGATCATCAGTCCGGCGTACAGGACACCGGTGTACGGATGGCCCTCGTCCGCCATCGCCGCGGCGACCGGCTCGAGAACCTCGTCGACGATCCGGGCGAGATCGACGAGCGAGACGCGCGCAGGCGCGATCGCCCCCATCCCCCCGGTGTTAGGCCCCGCATTGCCGTCGCGCGCCCGCTTGTAGTCCTGGGCCGGCACCAGCGGGTACACTGCACGCCCGCTGACGAAGGCGAGCACGCTCACCTCCGGCCCCTCGAGCCGCTCCTCGATCAGGATGCGATCTCCCGCGGTCCCGTGGATCTTGCGGACCATCATGTCGAGGACAGCCCGCTCGGCTTCCGCTGGATCGGAGGTCACGACGACCCCCTTCCCACCGGCAAGGCCGTCCGCCTTCACGACGACCGGGCGGCCGTGCCGGCGAACATAGGTCAACGCCTCGACCGGATCGGTGAAGACCTCGAAGCCGGGGGTCGGGATGCCGTGACGGCGCAGCAGCGTCTTGGCGAAGACCTTGCTGCTCTCAAGTCGCGCCGCCTGCCGCGACGGCCCAAAGATCCTGAGACCGCGGGACCGGAAGAGGTCGACGATCCCATCGGCAAGCGGCGCTTCAGGTCCAACGACGGTGAGATCTGTGCTCAGCTGCTCAGCGAGGCCGGCGAGGCGTGCGAGGTCGGTTACCCGAACCGGATGACACTGGCCGATGGAAGCGATGCCAGGATTGCCTGGAGCCGCGTGCAGGTTGTACGAGGCCGCGTCCCGGGCCAGCTTCCACGCCAGGACGTGTTCCCTGCCTCCCGATCCCACAACAAGCACACGCAACGACTACTACCCTCACCAGCAATGTTCGCGTTTTTACCAAGTCCAGCGGTGGGAGTCCGTCTGCAGCAGCTGTCGACGGCATAACTATAGAGGATGGAACCACGCGAGTGCAAGAATGTTCGTATTTCTGCGAGATGCTGATCATTGGAGGTTACACGGCGGCCAACAGGGAAAACGACCCATGGAAGGTCGTGTACGGGGAGGTATCGGTGATGGCACCCATCCGATGGCGGGCCCTGCTCGTGGCCGTCAGCGTCGCCTTCGGCGCGACGGCGACACTGTCGAGCCGCGCTGAGGCCAGGACGGCACAAGAGATCAACGCCGGGGCAGATGCCGCCCTTACCCGCTTCACGCAGCAGGTGAAGGGCGGTTCGAGGCTGTTGGCCCGGGCGCAGGGCGTGCTTGTGTTCCCCGGAGTGATCAAGGCCGGTGCCGGCGTCGGCGCCGAGTTCGGGGAGGGCGCGCTGCGCGTCCGGGGACGGAGCGTCGCGTACTACAGCTTCTCCTCTGCCTCCGTCGGTCTCCAGTTCGGCATCCAGAAGAAGGACATCATCATCATCTTTCTCAGCGCCGATGCCCTGCGCCGGTTCCGGGCGAAGGGCCCGAACGAAGGGTGGCAGGTCGGCGTGGACGGCTCCGTCGTGCTGGTAGATGTCGGGGCCGGCGCCTCGATCGACTCGGAGAAGGTCAATCAGCCGATCGTCGGCTTCGTCGTCGGACAGAAGGGCCTGATGTTCAACCTCACGCTCGAAGGATCGAAGATCACCAAGCTCAACAAATAGCCGAAGCGACACCCCCCTTGACAGCATAATACTAAAGATTTAGTATTTCCCCAAGCTTCCCGGTGCCGGGGGTGATCGCGCCATCCTTACGCGGCTCGTCATCTTGTGGCTGCTTTCGGAGTCGCGGCTCCATGGCTACGAGATCAAACGGATCCTGAGCGATCCGGCCCTGCAGTTCTGGTTTCCCATCGAGTTTGCTTCGATCTACAGCGTGCTCCGCTTCCTCACCCGTTCCGGATACGCCCGCGAAGTGGCTATTGAGCGCGCCGGGAGACGGCCCGAACGTACCCGCTACGCGATCACCCCCAAGGGCCGGACCTTCCTGCAGCAGCTGCTGCGGGAGGCCTGGGTCCGCCCCGGGAACATCGCCGCGCCGATCGATGCAGCCCTGGCGGCGGAGGGAGAGCTCGATGAGGCGGAGATTCCCGCCCTGCTGGACCGGCGGCGCGCCGCCCTCCGGGAGCGCCTCGACCTGCTGCAGCGGATCCGGCGCGGTGCTCCCGCGCAAGCGATGGTGCGAAGAGCCCAGATCATGACCGAAGCGGAACTGGCCTGGCTCGCGGAGGTGACCCGGACATCAGAATCGACGGAGGTGAGGTCGATGGACAGCCCGATGCAGCCGGCGATCCAGCTCATCGCCAATCTCGTCGTCACCCGCCCGGATGGTCAGGTGCTTTTCGTCCGATATGATCCCGAGGATGAGCGGTGGTGGCTCCCGGGTGAGGACCTCAATCCCTACGAGCACCCCGATGAAGCGGCGCAGCGAGTTCTCGGCGCGTTCTCCGGGCTCAGGGTTGGCGCGGTGGTGATGCGGGAGATCCAGTCGTTCCGGGGCCGCCGCGGGTGGCACGTCATGTTCCACTACCGCGTCGATGCGGAGGGCGATGTCACGTCGCGCTTCCCCACGGCCTGGTTCCCCCTGACCAGCCTGCCGCGCACGGTCCACGGCCGTTGGGAAACCGACATCGCGAAGAAGCTGGCGCAGAGCACGCCATGAGGACGCAGCATTCCTCCCGGGGGGCCCCCGGCGGTCAGCCCGCCGTCTCGGCCCGGATCGTATCCTTGAGGGCCAGCCCTTCCCGGCGCAGGCGGTCGGCGCCGGCGAGGACAGGCCGTCCCGGGACGGAGGCGACGGCGAGCCGGCGGGAGACGTGGTCGCGGAGGCGGGCGGCGAAGGTGCGGTGCGCCTCCCAGTCGATCCGCTCGACGGCGGCGGGATCGAGGTACTTCCGGCGGGCTCCCGCTTCCGTGAACCAGCCGAGGGCCGACGCGGTGAGCACCGATGCCCTTTGGTGGATGCCGCCGCACTGGAGGGTGAAGAGGCCGGGCCCTCGGATGACCTCCCGGAACGTGTGCCCGGGGACCGCGCGGGGCTTCAGGGCGATCCGGTCGACGGCCGGCCGCGGACCGACGTCGGGCAGCCAGAGGGCCAGCTGCAGCGCCGCACCGATGCCGTGCGGATCGAGGCCGATCTGGGGGAGCGCCCGCAGTTCGGCCGGATCGGTGAAGCGGCGGAGCGGCCGGTCGAATTCCGAGTAGCTCTCGAAGATCTCCATCCCAGGGTGCGACAGGGCGAACTCCAGCAGATCGAGCAGATCATCGCGCGCGGCGAAGAAGTGCAGCCAGGGCATCGCCGTCAGCGCTTCTCGGGAAAGCAGCGGGCCCCTGCCGGCGGCAGGGGCCCTGACTGCCTCGGGCGATCGCAGCGACGGCTACATCGGCGGCATCTGGGGAGCGCCGGGGCCGGACTTCTCCTCCTCCGGCTTCTCCACCACCATCGCCTCCGTGGTCAGCAGCAGGGCGGAGATGCTGGCCGCGTTCTGCAGGGCGGAGCGGACAACCTTGGCGGGATCGACGATCCCGGACTTGGCCATGTCCTCGAACTTGCCGGAGAGGACGTTGTAGCCCACCCCGACCTTCTCCGCCTTCAGCTTCTCGACGATCAGCCAGCCCTCCTGACCCGCGTTGATCGCCAGCTGGCGCGCGGGCTCCATCAGGGCCTTGGCCACGAGCCCGATGCCGGTCTTCTCGTCGCCCTCGGCCTCGAGCTTCTCGACCGCGCGGGCGGCGTGCACCAGGATGCTGCCGCCGCCGGGGACGATGCCCTCTTCCACCGCCGAGCGGGTGGCGCGCAGGGCGTCCTCGGTGCGGGTCTTGCGGTACTTCAGCTCGGCCTCGCTCGGGGCGCCGACCTTGATCACGGCCACGCCGCCG
>DASUAK010000267.1:0-17651 GCA_035763845.1 bacterium
TCGGTGAGGTCCTTCCGCGCGAGCCGGTGCGTGATGATGCGGCTGCAGGCCGTGCAGCGCTGCCCGGAGGTGCCGAAGGCGCTCCAGATCAAGGCGTCGGTGGCCAGGTCGAGGTCGGCGTCGTCCATGACGATGGCGGCGTTCTTGCCGCCCATCTCCAGGGAGACGCGCTTGCCGAGCCGCGCGCACTTCTCGGCCATGGCCAGCCCGATGGAGGTGGAGCCGGTGAACGAGACGATGGCGACGTCCGGATGCTCGACGATGGCGCTGCCGACGCGCCCGCCGCTGCCGGTGACCACGTTCAGCACGCCCGGCGGCAGCCCGGCTTCGTTCAGGATCTGCGCGAAGCGGATGCCCACGAGCGGCGTGTCGGTGGCCGGCTTGAAGACGACGGTGTTGCCGCACAGCAGCGCCGGGATGATCTTCCACGAGGGGATGGCCATTGGGAAGTTCCAGGGGGTGATGACGCCGACCACGCCCACCGGCACGCGGAGGCAGTAGGCGGCCTTGTTGGGCATCTCGCTGGGGGTGGTGTAGCCGTGCAGGCGGCGGCCTTCGCCGGCGATGAAGTAGGTCATGTCGATCGCTTCCTGCACGTCGCCGCGCGTCTCGGCCAGCACCTTGCCCATCTCCCGGGTCATCAGGCGGGCCAGGTCTTCCTTGTGCCGGACCAGCGCCTCCGCGGCGCGGAAGAGGATCTCGGCGCGGCGGGGTGCGGGGATCTTGCGCCACGGCTCGAAGGCCGCCTTCGCCGCGGCCACGGCGTCCCGGGCGTCCTCGGGGCCGGAAGCCGGCACCAGCCCCAGCGTCTCCCCCGTGGCGGGGTTGATGGACGGGACCGTCTGGCCGGAAGCGCTGTCCACCCACTTCCCGTTGACGAAGTTGCGGTACACCTGCGGGGCGACGGTGGCCATCGACACTCCTCCCTAGGCCCGGGCGGGCACCGGGACGGCGCTGCGCAGCTGCTCCGCGACGGCGCGGAAGGCCCGCGCCGCGGGGGCGTCCGGATGGGCAATGACGATGGGGCGGCCCGCGTCGCCCCCCTCGCGCACCGACTGATCGAGCGGGATCTCGCCCAGGAGCGGCACGTCCAGCTCGCGGGCAAGCTTCGCGCCCCCGCCCTGCCCGAAGATGTAGACCGGGGCGCCGGAGGGCGTGGCCTGGAAGTACGACATGTTCTCGACGACGCCCACGACCTCCATGTTCACCTTCTCCGCCATCTTCGCCGCGCGGCGCGCCACCTGGGCAGCGGCCTCCTGCGGCGTGGTGACGAGCAGCATGTGCGACTGGGGCAGCGTCTGGGCGATGGACAGCGAGACGTCTCCGGTGCCCGGCGGCAGGTCGATGAGGAGGTACTCCAGGTCGGCCCCCCAGTGCACCTCGCCGATGAAGGTCGTCAGCGTCTTGTGCAGCAGCGGGCCGCGCCAGATCACGGCCTGGTCCTCGTCGGGCAGGAGGAAGCCCATCGAGATGACGCGGATGCCGTCGCGCTCCAGCGGGATGATCATCTGGTCGATGAGGGTGGGCCGGCCGTGCACGCCGAGCATCTTGGGGATGCTGAAGCCGTAGACGTCGGCGTCGAGCACGCCCACCGTGTGGCCCAGATGGGCCAGGGCCGCCGCGACGTTCACGGTGACGGTGGACTTGCCCACGCCGCCCTTGCCGCTGGCCACGGCGATGACGCGGGTCGGGGAGTCCGGACCGAGGAAGGAGCCGGGCCCCTTGAACGCCGTCTCGCCGCCGCGCAGCTTGCCGATGAGGGCCTGGCGCTGCTCCTGGCTCATCACGCCGAGATGGACGTCGACGGCGCGCACGCCGGGCAGGGCCGCCACCTTCGCCTTGATGGATTCCACGATCGTCTCGCGCAGCGGGCAGCCGCTGATCGTCAGCAGCGCGTCCACCTTCACGCGGCCGTCGCCGATCACGACGTCTTTGACCATGTCCAGCTCGACGATGCTGCGGTGCAGCTCGGGATCCTGCACGTCCTTCAGGGCGTCGAGGACCTGCTCGCGGGTGAGGCCGTCGCTGCGTCCGGGCACGCGTCGTCTCCTCAGGTGATGTCTGCTCTCATGCTAGCACAGGGGCTGCGGGACCATCTACGCGGGGTGGCCGGCACGCGCACCGGGGGTCAGCGCGGGCCGGCGGCCGCGCGGCGGGCCGCGCACTCGTCGCACTCGCACAGCTCGTGGCGCAGCAGCGGGAAAGGATACAGCCCGGTGTCGTGGCCGCCCATCCAGGAGAAGCGCAGCGCGTACGCGCCCACGCGGGTGAGGCTCATCGCGCGGATGGTCGCGGGGATGTCACGCTCCGTGAGCGGGGCCGGGCGCTGGTCCCACTCCCCCTTGCACCGGGCGCACGGGCAGGCGATGCGGAGCCGCTGCCAGGAGTAATGGGAGCGGTGCCCGTCGGACCAGACGATCCAGAACGGGTTGTCTGTGACGCTGCCCATCTCGGTCGGCACGGCCATGCGTGGAGACATCGATCACCCTTCACGGATTGATCCGCACGGATCAGAAGACCGTCGTCCGTCCTATGGTATCATGGCGCAGAGGACCGCGATGGCGACGGACGCGCTCGACATCAGGATGGCCCGCCTGGAAGGCGCCTACGAGCAGATCAACCAGCGCCTTGCAGGTGTCGAGCGGGAGGTCAGCGCTCTCCGCTCGGAGATAAAGACGGAGTTTGCGGCGATGCGGTCCGAGATTTCGGGCGTGCGCTCTGAGATGCAATCCGAAATCTCGGGCCTGCGGTCTGAGATACAGTCCGAGACTTCGGGAGTACGATCCGAGATCACGGGGGTACGATCCGAGATTTCGGGAGTACGATCCGAGATCTCGGGGATGCGGTCCGAGATCCCGAGCCTGCGATCCGAACTCACCTCACGGTTCGATTACCTCACGTCGAGAATCGACTCAAGCGGCGAGAGCCTGCGCCGCCGGATGGACACGCAATTCTACTGGACGCTGACCCTCATCCTGGGGTCGATCCTGATTCCCCTGCTCCGCGACCTCCTGGGCCGTTAGCGCCTCCGCCCGGCGTTCCGCCGCCGCGCCCTCCCCGCCGGCGACGGCGGCGCCTGCGCCGCTTCTTCTCTCCGCCGGGCTGCGCGGGCTTCGCCTCGCCCTGGGGCGCCGGCTGGGACCTGCCCCGCCGCGGCAGGCGTGGCGCCCGCCGCTCGGGCGGCGCGGGCGGACCCTCCGCCGGCGGCACGGCGGGGCCTCCGTTGGTGACGGCTGCCTCCGCTTCCGCCGCAGCTGCCGCTTCCGCCGCGTCCGTTGGCGCCGGCTCCTTGGCCGCCGCCCCGTCCGCGGCCCTGCGCACGACGCGCGGCAGGTCGCGTTCGGCGGTGAGCTTGTACTTCTCGAGGCTGCGCTCGATGAAGGCGTGCAGGACGAGGCGCGCCGCCGCCTCCGAGACGAGCGGCATCCCCACCTCGGCTTCAAGCGTCAGGGTGATCTCGGTGTCCCCCTCGATCGGCTTGAGCTGGTACTGGCCGCGGAAGACCTTGAGGCTGCCGCGGGACTGGCGGAAGTCGATGCGGTTGGGCGGGTACAGGGTGGCGCGCTGGACCGACTCGACGGGGATGCCGGCGAAGTAGCCCCGGTAGTGCACGGTGAGGGCGTTGCTCTTGCGCTCGACGAGGTCGGCCGTGAACCACAGGCCGGTGACGCGCGGTGAGCTGTCGAGGCGGCTCACCAGCTGGAACACCTTCTGGACCGGCGCGCGGATGATGCGCCGGCCTTCCACGATCACCGCCGGCATCAGGCCCTCGCGCCCTGCCGCGCCCCCCGGAGCTCGGCCCGCACGACCTTCGTGCCCTCCACCATGACGCGCAGCTTGCCGACCGTCTCGTCCACCGTGCGTGTCTTGAGGCCGCAGTCCGGCGAGACGTAGACCTGCTCGGCCGGGATGACGGCGAGCGTGCGGCGGATGCCGTCGGCGACCTCCTCCACGGACTCGATGCGGTGGCTGTGCGCGTCCACCACCCCCAGCCCGATGTCCTTCGTGAAGGGCGCCTTGCGGAAGGTCTCCAGCAGAGCGAACTCCTCGTTCTTCAGGGCGAGGTCGAGCTGGTTCACGGCGAGATGCAGCATCGCGGGATAGATCTTCGGCACGTCGCCGTAGCAGATGTGCGTTACGGTGTAGGCGGAGATGCCGTTCGTGACGATCTCCATCGCCTCGCGCGCCAGCTCGAACTCCTCCTCCGGCCGCGTGTGGATGGCCGGCTCGTCGATCTGGATGTAGCGGGCGCCGGCGCGCTCCAGGTCGAGCACCTCGTCGTGGATCGCGCGCGCCAGCTCCAGGACCAGCTCACGGCGCGTGGGGTAGTGCTCGTTGAACGACCACTCCGCGATGGTGTAGGGGCCGGTGAGCATCCCCTTCACGGGCTTCGCCGTCAGCGACTGCGCGTACTTGAACCAGGACACCGTCACGGGGGCCTTGCGGCCGACCGGGCCGACGACGACCGGCTTGGGATAGTACCGGTTGCCGTAGGAGCGGACCAGCCCGGCGATGGCGAAGCCCGCCATCTCGTCGGCGAAGTAGGCCACCATGTCGCCGCGGTACTGCTCGCCGTCCACGAGGAGATCCATGCCCAGCTCGTCCTGGATGCGGATCCACTCCGTGGTCGCCCGGCGCTCGAGCTCGGCCAGCTCCTCGCGCCCGAGCTGGTTGCGCAGGTGCTTGCGGCGGGCCTCCAGCAGGTAGGCCGGCTTGGGATAGGAGCCGACGGCGGTCGTCGGCAGCAGCGGCAGCTGGCTCATCTCCGTGCTCCTTTCAGCGCCCCCGCCGCGGCGTGCGCGCCCTCGACCAGCGCCCGCAGCTTGCGCCGCGCCACACCGCGGGGCAGGAACTCCAGCCCGGCGCTGGGGGCGACCTGCAGGCGCTCCGGGGGCACCACCGCGGCGATGCGGCGCACCGCGGCGACGATCTCCTCGGCCGTCTCCACGCGGGTGTTGCGGGCGTCCAGGATCCCGAACATCAGTGTCTTGGTGAACGGGGCGGCGCGCACGGCGTCCCAGTTCCGCGCGCCGGCGACGAAGTCCAGCCCGATCACGTCGAACGGCAGGCTCAGGATCTGCGGATAGATCCCCGACACGTCTCCGAAGTAGGTGGCCAGCACGAGGCTGGCGCGCACCCCCGCGGCCAGCACGCCCGCGGCCTCGGCGAAGGCGGGGTAGTCCTGCTTGGACCGGCACAGCGCCGGCTCGTCCACCTGGATGACGTCGGCCCCCGCCGCGGCCAGCGCGCGCAGCTCGCTGTTCAGCGCCCGCGCCAGCGCCAGGACGAGCTCGCGGCGGCTGGGATAGTAGGTGTTCCGGCTGAGCACGGCCAGCGTGAGCGGGCCGGTGACAACGGCCTTCACCGGCGCGCGGCTGTGCTCCCGGGCGAAGGCGTACTCGGCGGCGGTGATCGGCGACGTCCAGGCGACCTCGCCCTCGGCCACGGGCTCCCGGAAGTAGACGTTGGTGTCGAAGTAGCGCTGCAGCCCGTTGATGCTGAACCCGCGCAGCCGCCGGGCGAAGTGCGTCTGCCCGTCCTCCCACCGGATCTGGCCGTCGGTGATGAGGTCCACGCCGGCGTCGACCTGATCGCCGATCGCCTCCAGCGTCACCTCATCCTCCACCTTGCGCATCGCGGCCTCGTCGATCAGCCCCTTCTGCAGCTTCTCGACGGCGCTGCGCCACTTGCCGGGAGCCGGAAGGTCGGGGATCTTGGGATAGTTGCCGATGACGGTTGTGATCACACCGATCCTCCTCAACTCTATCGCTCGGCGGGACTCCGCGCCTCGCCATGACATCATGAGGCAGAAGCGTGAGCCCGCGCAAGCCTGACCAGCTCGATGACGGCGTCGTAGCGTCCGAACGAGGGCACGAGGTAGACGCCGGCGACCTTCCGGCGCAGCGCCTCCATCAGTTCCCCGGCCATGCGCATCCCCTCCTCCCGGCCGTCGCGGGCCGACTGCAGCCGCGCGCGGACGGCGTCGGGGATGGCCAGACCGGGCAGCTCGTTGTGGAGGAACTCGGCGTGGCGGGCCCCGGCCAGCGGCAGCACGCCGATCAGCACCGGCAGGGGCAGGTGGCCGGCGATGCGCTCGAAGCGCGCCAGGGCCTCGGGCTCGTAGACCGGCATGGTGCAGATGAAGTCGGCGCCGGCCCGGATCTTCCGGTCGAGCACGCGCGCCTCGCGGTCGAGATCCGGCGCGGAGAGGTTGAGGGCCACGCCGACCGAGAAGGCGGTCGGGGTGCCGATCGAGCTGCCGGCGACGTCGCGGCCGCGGTTGAACTCCTTGATCAGCTTGACGAACCCGGACGGCTTCACGTCGGAGACGGCGGTGGCGTTCGGGTAGTCGCCCATCTGCGGCGGGTCGCCCCGCAGGACCAGGACGTTGCGGACCCCCAGCGCGTGCACGGCCAGCAGGTCAGACTGCAGCCGCACCAGGTTGCGGTCGCGGGTCGTGAAGTGCAGGATCGTCTCCAGCCCCACCTCCGACTGGATGCGGGAGGACATCGCCCACGGGCTCATCCGCAGCCGCGCCATCGGGTTGTCCGCGACGTCGATCGCGTCCACCCCCGCCTCGCGCAGGCGCCGGCAGGCGTCCAGCTCCCGGCGATCGTGGATGCCCTTGGGCGGGTTGACCTCGACGGTGACCACGAAGGTGCGCCCGAGCTTGTGGGCCAGGCTGCTCGGCGCCGAGGGACGGGCGGCCACTGGCTCGGGCTCCACGGCGGCGAGCGGCGCGTCCACGGCGGCCGACGGCGAGGCCGGAACGGCGGGTCCCTGCTCCCGGAGGACGGCCCGCACCTCGGCGATGTGCTCGGGCGTCGTCCCGCAGCAGCCGCCGATGACGCGGACGCCGAGCTGCGCGAGGCGCCGGGCGTGGGAGGCCATGTACTCCGGGGTGGAGACGTAGATGTAGCGGCCGCCCACGTAGGCCGGGAAGCCCGCGTTGGGCATCGCGCAGAGGCGGGCCGTGCGCGCGGCGCGGGCCATCTCCTGCATGACCTCGAGGATGCCCTGGCTGCCCACGCTGCAGTTCGCGCCGACCACGTCCACGCCCAGGCGCTCGAGCGCCTCGACGATCTCGCGCGGGCCGTGGCCGAGGAGCGTCTTTCCTTCCTGGGTGAAGGTCATCTCGGCGATGAGGGGAACCCCGGCGGCGCCCTCGCGCACCCCGCGCACCGCCTCGACCAGCTCGGCCAGATCGGTGAAGGTCTCGAGGATGAGGACGTCCGCGCCGCCCGCGACGAGCGCGCCCGCCTGCTCGGCGAACGCCTCGCGCACCTCGTCGGCGGGGACCACGCCGAGCGGAGCCACGGGCCGTCCGATGGGGCCCATCGAGCCGGCCACGAACACCGGCCGGCCCGCCACGTCGACCGCCTCCCGGGCCACCCGGGCGCCGGCGCGGTTGATCTCCACCAGGCGGTCGGCCAGGCCGTGGCCGCCGAGCTTGAAGCGGTTCGCGCCGAAGGTGTTGGTCTCGATCAGCTCGGCGCCGCTCTCGATGTAGTCGAGGTGGATGCCGCGGACGAGGTCGGGCGCGGTGAGGTTCAGCTCATCGAAGCAGTGGTCGAACGGCACGCCCCGGGCATACAGCTGCGTGCCCATGGCGCCGTCGGCCAGGAGGATGCCCTGTTCCAGATGCGCGAGAAAGGCGTGCACTGTTCGACAAGGTTACTCTTCGAGCAGCGATTTGGCAATGATGATTCGCTGGATCTCGGAGGTCCCCTCGCCGATCTCGGTGAGCTTCACGTCGCGCAGGTACCGCTCGACGTTGTAGTCCTTGATGTAGCCGTAGCCGCCGTGGATCTGCACGGCGCGGTTGGCCGCGCGGGAGGCGGCCTCGCTGGCGTAGAGCTTGGCCATCGAGGCCTCGGTCCGGAACGGCTCGCCCCGGTCCGCCAGCTGCGCGGCCCGGAGGACGAGCAGCCAGCCGGCGTCCAGCTCGAGGGCCATGTCCGCCAGCATGAACTGGATCGCCTGCTGCTCGGTCAGGACGCGGCCGAAGGCGCGGCGCCCGGCGGCGTAGGCCAGGCTGTCGTCCAGGGCCGCCCGGCCCAGCCCGACGGCCATCGCCCCGATCCCGACGCGGCCGCGCTCGAGGGTCGCCATCGCCTGGCGGTAGCCTTCGCCCTCCGCCCCGATGCGGTTGGCGGCCGGCACCTCGCAGTCCTCGAAGATGACCTCGGACGTGTCGCTCGCGCGCAGCCCGAGCTTGTCCTCCTTCTTGCCCACCCGCAGCCCGGGCGCGCCGCGCTCGACGATGAAGGCCGAGATGCCGCGCCGCCCCGCCGCGGGATCGGTCACGGCCATCACGACGTACACGCCGGCGACGGTGCCCTGGGTGACGAAGACCTTGCTGCCGTTCAGGACGTAGACGCTCCCCCGGCGCTGCGCGCGGGTGGCGATCGCCGCGGCGTCGCTGCCGGCGGACGGCTCGGTCAGGCACCAGCCGCCGAGCATCTCACCCGAGGCCAGCGCGGGGAGATACTGCCGACGCTGCTCCGGGGAGGCGTGGTGCAGGATGTGTCCCGTGCACAGGGAGTTGTGCGAGGCGACGGTGAGCGCAATCGAGCCGTCGCCCCAGGCCACGGCCTCGACGGCGAGGACGGTCTCAAGCAGCCCGAGGCCTGCTCCACCGTACTCCTGGGGCACGTTGATGCCGAGCAGGCCCAGGGCGGCAAGTTTCGGGACGATCTCGTGAGGAAACGTCCCGTCTCGATCCCAGCGCCGCCCGTTGGGCCGCAGCTCGGCGGCCGCGAACTCGCGCACCGTACGGTGCAGCAGGGCCTGCTCGTCGGACAGTTCGAACTGCATGCTTCGCCTCCTAGAACACCGCGAGGGGTTCGCGGTCGGTGATCACCGCCGTCTCGGACGCCAGCAGCGCCCGCAGCGGCCTGGGCAGCGACATCACCCGCTGATGCGTTTCGCCGTCGTAGAAGCGCAGCTCGATCCCGCGCTCCCGCAGGCGGCGGTCGACCTCCGCGCGCGTCAGCGCATCCCAGGCGGGCCGGGCCGCGGCGCCCACGAACGCCCACGGGAAGTCGAAGGAGAGGATGTAGTCGGTATAGGAGCGCACGTCCGGGAAGACGGTGCGCACGGTGTGATGGATCATCGCGTGCAGCCGGTCGCCCGCGTCGTAATGCAGGCCGATCGCCTGGGTCACGAAGACGCCGCCGGGGGCCAGCAGGCGGGCCGCGGCGCGGTAGAACTCCTCGGTGTACAGCAGCTTGCTCGGTGCGCTCTCCGTGGGATCCGTGAGATCGGCGATGATGACGTCGAACCGCTCGCCGGCGCGCTCCACGAAGGCGCGCGCGTCGGCGTGCACGAGGCGGACCCGCGGGTCGTCGAACGCGCCGCGGTGCCAGGGGCCGAGGTGCTCGCGGCAGAGCGCGACCAGCTCCGCGTCGAGGTCGACCATCACGACGGAGTCCACGGATGGATGGCGGAGCACCTCGCGCAGCGGGGCGCCCTCCCCGCCCCCGCAGATCAGGACGCGGGCCGGCGCCGGATGGGCGAGCATGGCGGGATGGACCAGCAGCTCGTGATAGATGTGCTCGTCGGCCTCCGCGGACTGGATGCGGCCGTCCACGATGAGGCAGCGGCCGAGGTGCTCCAGCTCCTGGATGACGACGTCCTGATGGGCGGTGCGGACGTGCGCGATGACGGGTCCGGAGCGGTGCGCGTGCACCTCCGCGGCCGTGTAGGCGTCGTAGAACCAGATACCCTTGAGGGGATACTCGCGCGGTCCGGCGATGCGGTCGGGCACTCCTGGCCTCCGTGTCTGCGTTTCCGCGCCGGGCCGCCTTATCCTTTCACCACGCCGATCGGCCGTGTCCGCGCCACGCGGCGGCTGATGCCGGCGGCGTGGCAGACGCCGACCACGTCGGCGACGTCCTTGTAGGCCTGCGGCGCCTCCTCGGCGAGCAGGCCCCGGTTCTGCGCCCGCACCACGATGCCCTGCGCGCCCAGCTCGGCGGCGACGTCCCGACCGGCCAGGGTCCGCACGGCCTGCCTGCGCCCCATCAGCCGTCCCGCGCCGTGGCAGGTGGAGCCGAACGACTCACGCATCGCCTGCGCCGTGCCCGCGGCGATGAACGAGTAGCGGCCCATGTCGCCCGGGATCAGCACCGGCTGACCGACCGCGCGGTAGCGCGCGGGCACGTCGGGATGCCCCGGCGGGAAGGCCCGCGTGGCGCCCTTGCGGTGGACGATCAGCGGCCGCTCGACGCCGTCCACGGCGTAGGTCTCGATCTTCCCGATGTTGTGGCCGACGTCGTAGATGAGCGCCATGCCGAGGTCCTCCGCGGAACGCCGGAAGACCGCGCTGAACGCCTCGCGCGACCAGTGCGTGATCAACTGGCGGTTCGCCCAGGCGAAGTTGGCCGCCGCGCTCATCGCCGCGAAGTAGCGGCCGCCCTCCGGGGAGCGGAACGGCATGCAGGCCAGCTGGCGGTCCACGAGATCGATCCCGTGCTCGCGCGCGGAACGGTCGGCGACCCGCACGTAGTCGGTGCAGACCTGATGCCCCAGCCCCCGGGAGCCGCAGTGGACAAAGACCACGACCTGGCCCGGCTCTTCCAGCCCCATCGTCCGCGCCGCGGTCGCGTCGTAGACCTCGTCGACCACCTGCACCTCGAGGAAGTGGTTGCCCGAGCCCAGGGTGCCGATCTGCCCTCTGCCGCGCTGCTTCGCCTGCGGGCTGACCGCCTCGGGATCGGCGTCGGCGAGGGCGCCGTGGGACTCGATGACCTCGAGATCGTCCGCCCGGCCGTAGCCCTGCTCCACCGCCCAGCGCGCGCCGCCGCGCAGCACGCCGTCCATCGCCCGCGTGTCGAGCTTCAGGCGCCCGGTGGAGCCCACGCCCGAGGGGACGGCGGCGAAGAGCGCGTCGACGATCGCGTGCAGGCGCGGGCGGACCTCGGCCTCCACGAGCGAGGTGCGGATCAGCCGGACCCCGCAGTCGATGTCGAAGCCGATCGCTCCCGGGCTGATCACGCCGTCGTCCAGGTCGAAGGCGGCGACGCCGCCCACGGGAAAACCGTAGCCCCAGTGGATGTCGGGCATCGCCAGCGCCCGGCCGACGATCCCCGGCAGGGTGGCGGCGTTGGCCACCTGGTCGAGGGCTTCCTCCTGCGCGATCTGGCGCAGCATGCGCTCGTCCGCGTAGACGAGCCCCGCCACGCGCATGCCGGGCTTGTACGACCGCGGGATCTCCCACCGGTAGTCGTCGATCTTGCGGAGGATGTGCGTCCAGGGCGTGCTCATGGGCTCCCCGAGTGCAGTGTACGACACAAAGGGCCCTCCGGGAGCCGCCCCGGAGAGCCCTGTTGGACCGTCGGAACCGCGCCTTGGGACCTAGAAGGGCATCGCCTCGACGCCCTTGACCTCGGGCACCGCTTCCTTGAGCATCCGCTCCACACCGGCCTGCAGCGTCATCATCGAGTGCATGCACCCGACGCAGGCGCCCGCCAGCCGGATCTGGACGATGCCGTTCACGATGTCCACGAGCTCGAGATCGCCGCCGTCGCCCTGGATGTAGGGGCGGATCGTCTCCAGCACGTGCTCCACGCGCTCGCGGATGTCCGGGGTCTGGGTCTGCAGCTCGCTCATCGGTCGGTTCGCTCCTAGGCCCGCTGGCTCTCCGGCGCGGGCTCGCTCGCCTCGGTCTCGCAGCCGCAGTCCTGCGGCTGCCCGGCGTCGTGCTTGGTCCGGAAGGAATGCCCGCACCCGCAGGTCGCCACCGCGTTGGGGTTGCGGACGGTGAAGCCTTCGCCCATCTTCGAGGTGATGTAGTCGATCTGCGCGCCGGCGATGTAGGGACCGCTCGCCGCGTCGATCAGCACACGCACCCCGCCGCGCTCCACCACGGCGTCGTCCTCGTGCCGCTCGGTGTCGAAGGCCATCCCGTAGGAGAAGCCCTCGCAGCCTCCCGGAGCGATGAACAGGCGCAGGTACAGGTCGGTCTGCTCCTGGCTGCTGATGAGCTCGCGGAGCTTCGTGGTGGCGGCGTCGCTGATGGTAATCATGTCACCCTCCATTCTAGGGATTGCTGACTCCGCCTGTCAACAATCCGGTCAGTATAACCGGAATTCCTAACCCAGACGCACCGCCGCACGGACATCCGCGTCCTGGAGAAGGCGTGCCAGCTCGTCCTCGGCGAGGGCCTGCGGGGGATCGCGGTCGGCGTCGACGGGGCAGAGGAAGCCGAACGGCTCTTCCCCGGCGTTCACGAACTGGTGCGGCGCCGCGGACGGGATGACGACGAGATCGAACGGCTCGACCGCGAAGACCTCGCGGCCGGCGATGACCTGCCCCCGGCCGCGGAGGACGACGATCGTGTGCGCGTGGTGGTGCTTCTCCAGGCTGCTGAAGCCGCCCTGGCCGATCTCGAAGTAGCGGAGCTGGAAGGCGAGCTCCTCGCCGCCGGCGAGGGTGTGGCGCACGACGTCGCGCCATCCCATCCCCGATGCGCCCTGGTCCCCGCGCTTGTACAGCTGGGGGGCGACGCCTTCCCAGGCGAAGGCCCGCCCGTCGAACCTGCGGTGCACGAGGTTGGCCCGTTCGACCGGCTGCTCGGGGACATCGCAGCTGCCCGTCATGCCTCCGGCCGGGGGGAGCGGCCTCGCTTCCCGCCGAGGCTTCCCGTCTCGGCGGCGGGGAGCCCGGCTCATGGGCGCACCACGACTTTGAGGGCGTCGGTCGCCTCGCGGACGAGGCGGTAACCTTCCATCGCCGCCTCGAGGGGCAGGCGGTGGGTGACGAGCGGCTCGACCGGCAGGCCTTCGCCGATGAGGCGCAGCGCCTCGCGGGTGTCGTCCGGACCGCAGGAGTAGGACGGCACGATGGTCACCTCGCGGAAGTACGCGTCGTGGACCGGCAGCGGCCAGCGCGCCTGCGGCTCCGCCGGCGTGAACAGGATGACCGTACCGCCGGGAGCGGCGGCGTCGAAACCGGCCTGCATCACCTCCACGCTCCCGGGACCGACGACGATCACGTCGGCGCCGTCGCCGTCCGTCGCCTCGCGCACCGCCTCGGGGAGCGTCTCGCGGGTGACGTCCACCACGCGGTCGGCGCCGGCAGCGCGTGCCCGCTGGAGGCGGGACGGCACGCGGTCCGCGCCGATGAGCATCCCCGCGCCGAGGCGGCGGGCCAGGATGAGGTGGAGCATGCCCATCACCCCCAGACCGATCACCAGCACGCGGTCGCCGCGACGAAGGCGGCTGCGCCGCAGGGACTTCACCACGGTGGCCAGGGGCTCGATGAAGGTGGCGGCCTCGTCCGAGAGGCCGTCGGGAACCAGCAGCGTGTCGCCGGCCACGATCTCGGGCGGGACCACGGCGAACTGGCTGACGCCGCCCGGGATGAGGCGGGTCCGCCGCCAGGTGGCGCAGTGTACGTAGTTGCCGCGCCGGCAGCGCGCGCAGCGCATGCAGGGAGCATGGTGGTGGACGAAGACGCGGTCCCCGGGCCTGAACCCCTTGACGGATGCGCCCGCGGCCACGACCTCCCCCACCGGCTCGTGCCCGAGGACGAGCGGCGCTTTGCGCGCCATGTACCAGTCCATCGCTTCGCCCGGGCACAGCCCGCAGGCGCGGATGCGGATGAGCATCCCGCCGTCGCCGTGATCGGGCAGCGGGACGGTCTCCAGGCGCATCTCGCCGGGCCGGTGGAACATCAAGGCGCGCGTACTGGCTACACCCATCCCGCATCCTCCGGCAGGATGGCGTACTTCACGCCCTCGCCGCGGTCGAGCGCGGCGAAGATGGCGGCGATCGCGGCGAGGTCACGCACGCCGCTGACGATCGGCCGCACGCCGATGCGGCCGTCGGCGAGCAGCCGGAGCGCCTCGGCCACGTCGGGCGGCCGGTAGTGGAAGCTGTGCACGATATCGATCTCGTCGTAATGGAGACGCGTCGCGTCGAAGGCGGCCCGGGTGCCGCCGGGCAGCCCCGCGAACAGCAGCACGCGGCCGCCGCGCCGCGTCCAGGCCGGGGCCTGGGTCCACATCTGCTCCTGCCCGGTGCACTCGATGACGAGGTCGGGACCGGCGCCGCCCGACACGTCCCGGATCGCCTGACCGATATCCCGGTCGCCATCGTGGACCCCGGGCGTGTCGAGCGCAGCGGTGTCGGCCGCGGCGTCGGCCCCCAGGCGCCGGGCGAGGGCCAGCCGCTCGGGCCGGCGGCCCACGGCGGTGACGCGCGCGCCGCGCGATCTCGCGAGGGCGATGTGCAGCAGCCCGATCGCGCCGAGCCCCACCACGGCCACCTGCTCCACCGGTGCGGGGCCCAGGCGCGCCCAGCCGTGGACCACGCAGGCGAGGGGCTCCAGGAACGCCGCCTCGATGTACGAGAGGTGGGCCGGCTTGCGGAACAGATTGGTCGCGGCGACCTTGCTCGAGACCAGCAGGTAGTCGGCGTACGCTCCGAGCACGATCCCCTCGAACAGCCGCTCGCACAGGTTCTCCCGGCCCGCGCGGCAGGAGGGACAGGCGTTGCAGGGCGCCGTGGGGGTGGGCACGACCTCGTCGCCCTCGCGCACGGCCCGCACTCCGGAGCCCGTCGCGGCGACGTCGCCGGCGCACTCGTGGCCGAAGGGTCCGAAGGGCAGCCTGGGATGGCCCCTGCGGTAGGTCTTGAGATCGGTCCCGCAGGTCAGGGCGGCGCGGATGCGGAGGAGCACCTCACCGGGTCCGGGCTCGGGGATGGCGCGGCTCACGAGATCGATGCGCCGCGGCTCGCGGAGCACCGCCTGACGCATCAGCACAGGAGTGTCGGGCACAGTGCCTACTTCAGCCGCGGCCCGAGCGGGGTCCTTCACCGGCGGCGCGGCCCGTGAGGGCCGGTCAGGAGACCGGCCCGCCTTCGACCGGGAACTGCCCGTTCATCCAGGCCACGATGCCGCCCGCGATGTTGTACGCGCGGGCGTGACCCATCTGGCGGAGCGCCTCGACCACCGCCGCGCTGCGCTGGCCGACCGCGCAGTAGACGACGACGGGCCTGTCCGTGGGGATCTCGCCGATCCGGTTCGGCAGCTCGCTCATCGGGATGAGCCGGGCGCCGGGGATGCGGGAGGTCATCCACTCCCAGTTCTCGCGCACGTCGATCAGCACTGCCTCGCCCGACTCGACCATCCGGTTCGCCTGCTCGGGGCTGACGTCGATGGTCACGGCGGCGGGGCCGTTCGCCGCAGGCGCCTGGGCGGCGGGCTCGTGGACCGGGGTTCGGCCGGGGACCCCGCAGAACGCCTCGTAGTCGATCAGCTCGGTGATCGTCGGGTGATCGCCGCACACCGGGCAGTCGGGATTCCGGCTCCAGCGCAGGGTGCGGATCTCGCTGCTCAGGGCGTCGAAGATGAGCAGCCGGTTGGCCAGGGTGTCGCCGCGGTCGAGGAGGACCTTGACGGCCTCCAGCGCCTGCAGTGTGCCCATGAAGCCCGCGACGGCGCCGATGATGCCGCCCTCCGCGCAGGACGGCACCGTGCCGGGCGGCGGCGGGGTCGGGAAGAGGCAGCGGTAGCAGCCGCGCCCCGGCAGGAAGACCGTGGCCTGCCCTTCCCACTTCAAGATGCTGGCGTCGATCAGCGGCTTGCCGAGGAACACCGTGGCGTCGTTCACCAGATAGCGCGTCGGAAAATTGTCGCTGCCGTTGATGACGACATCGTAGTCCCGGATGATGTCGAGCGCGTTGTCGCTGGCCAGGACGGTCTGGTAGGTGAGGACCTTGACGTCCGGGTTGATGTCCTCCAGCGTGCGCCGGGCGGACTGCGTCTTGGGGCGCCCGACGTCGTGCGTGTAGTGCAGCACCTGCCGCTGGAGGTTGGTGAGGTCGACGCGGTCGCCGTCCACGATGCCCAGCGTGCCGACGCCGGCGGCGGCCAGGTACAGCGAAACGGGGCTGCCGAGGCCGCCGGCGCCGATGACGAGGACCTTGCTCTCCAGCAGCTTGCGCTGCCCGGCGACGCCGAGCTCCTCGAGGATGATCTGCCGCGAGTAGCGCTCCATCTGCTCGTCGTTGAGCAGCGGCGCGCGCCGCGTGACGGCCATGCCCGCCTCCTGGACGCGATTGTTGAGCGATGCGCTCCGGATTCGATTGTAGCACAGCGTGCCGGAGTGACGCGTTCGTTCGGAACGGCGCTCTCGTTGAGGAACGGCGCGCCGGCCGGGCGCATTCCCATGTCCCGGCGCGCGCGTCGCGCCCCGGAAGGCGAGTCAGGCAAAGAGTGCGGGCGGGGCCAGTGCCGCCCCGCCCGCCGGTACAGCGTCAGGAGGCCGGACCTACTTGCCGAGCGGCCCCTTGGTCAGCTCGATGACGATCGACGCCTGCCGCACGCCCTTGTTGAAGACCTCCATGTCCACGCGGACCTCCACAGGCCCCACGGCGTACATCGTGTAGACCTGCTTGAGGTTCCCGAGGATCAAGGTGCCTTCCCAGCGGGTCGTGTTGAAGGTGCCGGCGGGGACGGTGATCTTCGCCGCTTTGCCCCGGCTCACGACGTTGCTCCACCCGCCGCGGCCCGAGAGATCGCCGTTCTGGTAGATCTCGGTCCGGCCGGCGAGGGCCTCGGTCGCGCCCGTCGTGGCATAGGGCTTGTCGAAGACGATCTCGACGGTCGTTCCGCCCTGCATCACGATGGATGCGGCGTGGCGGAACGTCGATCCCGTCCAGAGCGCCATGTCGCGCTCGATACCCTTGCCCAGCGAGTCACGCGTCTCGAACACGTGGTACTTCTGCCCGCGGTATGTGGCCATGCCCGTGTAGCTCATGGTGCGGGTCTCCACGGTTCGCGTGCCGCCGGGCACCGTCTTCAAGAGCCGGTACGTCCAGACGGTCCCTGATTTGAACGGCATCGCCGGGCTGGCCGGCTGCGCCGCTCCCGCGAAGGCCGTCGCCGCGACGGTCGCGGCAAGGACCAGCGCCATCAGGATAGATCTCATGTGGGGGACCACCTCCTGTAGTAACGGTAGTGCCCCTCCCCCCACGCCCTCTAGACCCCGCCGCAGCCCCAACCCCGGGTAAACCCGGAGCACCCCGTCGGGGGCTCCTTCGGATGCGCCGGACGCGCTATCATCAACGGAGATCGTGGGTCCGGCCGCAGCGGCCGGGATCATCGCCGTGCGAGGGGGTGCGCCGTGAACATCGAGAACGTGCTGGCTCAGAAGGGCGGCCATGTCTACACCGTCCGGCCCGACCAGACCGTGCGCGAGGTGGTGGCGCTGCTCGCCTCCCGGAACGTCGGCGCCCTCGTCGTGGTCGACGAGCGCGCCCGCCCCGTGGGAATCATCTCCGAGCGGGACATCGTCCGCGCCGCCGCCCGCGAGGAGCGCCTCTTCGACCGCCCCGTGCGGGAGCTGATGACGCGCGACCTCATCCTGGCCGCGCCGCAGGACGACCTGCGGGTCGTCGCGCACACCATGACGGAGCACCGCATCCGCCACCTTCCCGTGGTGGCGGGGGAGCAGCTGGTGGGCATCGTCTCGATCGGGGACGTCGTGAAGGCGCAGCGCGATCAGTACGAGGGGGAGATCGACATCCTCGAGAGCCGGGTCGCCGCCGAGCATCCATGAGCGGGCCGGGCTCGGAGGCGCAGCCGCTGCGCGTCGCGGTCATCGGGGCCGGGCCCACGGGCTTCTACGCCACCGAGCAGCT
>DASUAK010000268.1:0-4151 GCA_035763845.1 bacterium
CCCGGTCACCGCGCTCGATTGGGGGCGCGACGGCGGCCTGGCCTACGTTCAGGGCGGCCGCCTGATCGTCGCCGCGCAGGCAGACGAAGTCTGGCGGCGGGCGGAGTTCTACGCGGGCCCCGATCCAGTCACGGCGCTGCAGTGGTCGCCGGCGGACGGCAGGCTCGCCTACGTGACCGGCGGCCGCCTGTGGGTCTGGGATCCCGAGGGGCCGTCGGTGCGGGACCTCACCGTCCCCGGGCGTGTCGCGGGGCTGGATCACCAGGCGACCCTGACCTGGGCGCCTGACGGCTCGGTCATCGCCGTGACGTTCGAGGAGGAGCAGCGTTGGGATCTGGCCGTGGTCGATCCCGCCGGAGGGGTGCGATGGCGTTCGCGCACGGAAAACCTCGAAGGCCCGTTCACCTGGCTGCGGCCCGATCGGATGCTCTTCGCCCGTCCCTCGGTCGGCTACACGGTCCGGGAGTGGTGCGCGCTCGATCTTCCGGCCGGCACGGTGCGCATGGTGCACCGCGAGGACGAGCCGGAAGGCCTCGGCGCGGCCTACGAGGCGCAGGCCCATCCCGACGGGAGGCGCGCCCTGCTGGTCCTGCGCCACGAGGGCTGGTGGCATCTCTACCTCCTGGATACCGACAGCGGCGGGCTGCGCCCCCTGACGGGCGGGATGGGCGAGGACGTCGGGCACGCGTACGATCGCCCGCGCATCAGCCCCGACGGCCGCGAAGCGATCTTCTCCACAAACCGGGAGAACCTCGGGCTGCGCCACCTGTTCGCCGTCGACCTCGAGACGGGCGCGCTGCGGCCCGTGGTGGATGCCCCGGGCACCAGCGTCGAGGCGGAGTGGTCGCCGGACGGCCGGGCGATCGCCTTCCGGCACAGCACCGTCCGTCATGCCCCGGAGCTCTGGGTCGTCGGACGCGAGGGCGAGGGACTCCGGCGACTCGTCGGATCGATGCCCGATGGAGTGGAGAGCACCCGGTTCGCCCTTCCGCAGCTCAAGATGACGCGCGGCGCGGGCGATCTGGAGATCCCCGGATATCTGCTGACGCCGGACCTGGAGCGGGGCCGGCGCTATCCGGCGCTGCTCTACATCCACGGGGGCGGGATGCGGCAGATGCGCGAGGGCTTCCCGCCGCTGGAATCCTATGCCTTCTTCTATGCGGTGTCTCTGTGGCTGGCTGAGCGCGGTGTGGTGTCGTACCTGGTCAACTATCGGGGAGGCATCGGCTACGGCAAGGCGTTCGAGCAGGGGAACTCAGGCGGTCTGGCGGTGCTGGAGTGCGAAGACTGCGTCCGGGCCGGCCAGTGGCTCAAGACCTTGCCGTTTGTGGACCCCGAGCGCGTCGGCGTCTGGGGCCTCAGTTACGGCGGCTGGCTGACCCTGGCGTCTCTGGTGCGCTCCCCCGAGACGTTCGCGCTGGGCATCAACATCGCCGGGATCTGGGACTTCGACCGCTGGATGGCATGGGCCAAGGGAGCGTTCCGGCCGGCCTACGACTACTTCCTCGGCCGCGCCCGGGGGCCGCAGGAGCAGAGTCCGGAGGTCTGGCGCGACGCCTCGCCGCGCCACCTCGTCGCGCAGATGCGGGCGCCGCTCGTCAATTTCCACGGGACCAAGGACGCCGCCGTGCCCTTCGAGCAGCTGGGCCTCATCGTCAAGGACTGCGTGGAGCACGAGAAGGTGTTCACGACCCACTACTACCCCGACGAATCCCACCTGTTCACGCACCGGGCCACCTGGCGGGATGCGCTGCGGAAGGTCGAGGAGGCACTGCGGCTGCACCTCGGGTACACCCCGGAGGAGGGCGAAGCGGCCGGTCCGCCCGGCGGCCTTTCCGCCGGGCCGGCGAGGAGCTCTCCGGCTGGGGCGACCCGCTGAGGTCCGCACCCTGCCGTTTCATCTGGTCCCCCCCTGGGCTCCATCACCCGGCAGGGGCGCGGCCCTCTAAACGCCCGGCCCACGGCGGTCCATGTGCTGGCTGCGTTCTCTAGACTGTTTGTGCTAACTGTACTTTGCCATGGTGGAAGGGAGTATCGGGCCGTGACCCGATGCTAGTAGGACTAAACATAGTGTGGAAGCATTGACCGGAACGGTAATTCCTCGTATAATAGGTACAGTTCGGCGGTGGGGGCCTCCGTTGGGGGCCCTCACTGCTTGTCCTTGATAGGAGACGGAGCCATGAAGACCCACAAGCACACACGCCGGCCACAGAGCCGGACGGCCTGCCAGCGCTGCGGCCGGCGCATCCCGCCGGTGGCCAAGCGCCATAGCGATCCCTTCTGCTCGCGCGTCTGCGCCGAGACGACCTACGGCACGTCCGCGCGCAGCACCGCGGGCCGGATGGTCATCGGAGGCTTGAGGATCCGGACCAGCGCCTGATACTGGACCTACATCGATCCGCAGGGGGCGGCACCGGGGTGACCGGCGCGCGCCCCCTCTGCATTTCCCGGCCCCGGCGGCTCAGACGGGATGATGCGGGACACAGCGGCGGGGATGATCGGCTTCCACCTGTCCGTTCGTCCAGGGTGACCCCTGGACGGTCCGGGGAGGTCGCGGCCGGGGGAAACGACTAACGTTCAGCCTGGGGGATCATCCACGTGCCGGCCCGACAGCCCGCATCCCGGGAAGACCCGCACATCCGCGAGCTGCGGATCCTGGGCGCCATCGCCGAGGCGTTGAACAGCTCGCCCGACGTGCAGCAGGCTCTGCAGCGCACGCTCGGCCTGGTCGCGGACCTGCTCGGGCTGCGCACGGGCTGGATCTGGCTGGTGGATCCCGAGACCGGCCAGTTCTACAATGCCGCCGTCCGGCAGCTCCCCCCGTATCTCCAGGCGCCGGTGCGGATGACCGGCCACCCCTGCACCTGCATCATCGAGTTCAGCGAGGGCAGCCTCACGCCCAAGAACATCGACATGGTGGAGTGCAGCCGGCTGCGTCCGGCGGTGCTGCGGCGCGCCACGCGGCAGACACGCGGGCTTGCCTCGCACGCCAGCATCCCCCTGTACTTCCAGGACAAGGCCCTGGGCATCCTCAACCTGACCGCTCCGGCCTGGCGGCGGCTCACGGACGAGGAGCTGCACCTGCTCTCCACCATCGCCTATCAGGTTGGCATCGCGATCGAACGGGCCCGCCTCGCCGACGAGAGCACGCAGCTGGCGCGTACCGAGGAGCGGGCGCGCCTCGCCCGCGAGATCCACGACACGCTGGCGCAGGGGCTCACTGCGATCGCGCTGCACGTCGAGAGCGCCCTCCATCATCTGACCGGCGACCCGGCCCGGGCGCGGCAGCGTCTCGAGCGGGCCCTGCAGACCGCGCGGGAGAGTCTCGAGGAGGCCCGGCACTCGGTGCTGGATCTCCGCGGGGGACCCCCGGCCGGCAAGCCCCTGCCGGCGGCGCTGCGCGCGCTGGCCCGCGCATTCATCTCCGAGACGGGCATCCGGGTGCAGGTCGCCTCCGATCTGCCCCACGCCCTGCCGCTGCGGGTGGAGGCGGAGCTGTTCCGCATCGCCCAGGAAGCGCTCGCCAACGTGCAGCGGCACGCCTCCGCCACGGAGGCGGCGATCAGCCTGCGGCTCCGGGGCGGGCGCGTCCGGCTCGCCATCGGCGACAATGGTCGGGGCTTCGATCCGCGGGCGGTGCCGGCCGACCGCCAGGGGCTCGTGGGCATGCGGGAGCGGGCGGAGCTGCTGGGGGGGACGCTGCGGGTGACCAGCCGCCGCCGGACGCCGTCCGGCACGACGGTCACCGCCGTCATCCCGCTCGGAGCGGGGGACGCATGATCCGCATCCTCGTCGTCGACGACCATCCTGTGGTGCGCGAGGGCCTCATCGCCTCCCTCGAAGACGACCCCGGGTTTCAGGTGGTGGGCTCGGCCGGATCGGCCGAGGAGGCTGTGCGGCTCGCCGCCGCGCAGCGGCCCGACATCATCCTCCTCGATCTCGAGCTGCCGGGCATGGGTGGGCTCGAGGCGATCCCGCATCTCGCCGCGGCGCACGCCGGGGCGCGCGTCCTCGTGCTGACGGCGTATGACACCGACGAGCGCGTGCTCGGGGCGATCCGGTCGGGGGCGGGGGGCTATCTCCTGAAGGGCGCATCGCTGGAGGAGATCGCCCGCGCCATCCGCACGGTGCACGGGGGAGAGTCGTATCTC
>DASUAK010000269.1:0-4068 GCA_035763845.1 bacterium
GCGGTCGATCAGGGGTGACGAGGGAGGGGAACTCGAACACATCGGCGGGTGACCCTAGGCCCAGTTCCGGGCCTGCACCGGCCCCGGCGCCCGCCGGGGTCAAGGCGGCTCCCAAACACCGGGGGCAACTCCGGTACAGAAGGCCGCCGGGAACACGGACAGAGACGCCGGTCATGGTGCGCCTCCGTCCGGTGCGCGATTCCAGGGCAGCGCTCGACAACTGTTCCCCCTTCGTCGGGGATTGCGGAGGCGTTTATGTGCGGCATCATGGGCTACATCGGGCAGCGTGACGCGCTGCCCATCCTCCTCGACGGGCTGCGGCGGCTGGAGTACCGCGGGTACGACTCGGCCGGCGTGGCGGTGCTCGGCATCAACGGGCACATCGAGGTGCGCAAGACGGCGGGCAAGCTCGCGCGGCTCGCCGAGATGACGGAGACGCAGGCGCCGGCCGGCTCGGTCGGCATCGGCCACACGCGGTGGGCGACGCACGGGCTGCCCACCGACCAGAACGCGCACCCCCACAGCGACTGCACCGGCTCCGTCGTGGTCATCCACAACGGGATCATCGAGAACTTCCTCGCGCTGAAGGAAGCGCTGCAGGCGCGCGGGCACACCTTCCGCTCCGACACCGACACCGAGGTTCTGGCCCACCTCACCGAAGAGGAGCTGGGCGCCGCGGGGCCGGCCGGCGTGCCCGGCGCGACCGGCCGCCGCGGGACCGCGGTGCCCCTCGAGGAGGCGGTGCGCCGCGCGGTGCGCCAGGCTACCGGGGCCTACGCCATCGTCGTGATGTGCACCGCGCAGCCGGACCGCATCGTGGCGGTGCGGCAGATCAGCCCGCTGATCATCGGCCTGGGGAAGGGGGAGACGATCCTCGCCTCGGACATCCCCGCGCTGCTGGCCCACACCCGGGACGTGCTGATCATCGAGGACGGCGAGTTGGCGGTCCTGACCCGCGACGGGGCGACCATCCAGACCCTGGACGGGCAGCCCGTGCCCAGGCGGCCCACCCGCATCACCTGGAACGCGGAGATGGCGGAGAAGGGCGGCTTCCCGCACTTCATGATCAAGGAGATTCACGAGCAGCCGCAGGCCCTGCAGGATACGATGATGGGCCGGCTCGACACCGAGGGGGCGGTCGAGCTGGACGGGGTCACCTACACCACCGACGACATCCGCGCCCTGCGCAAGGTGTGGATCACGGCCTGCGGGACGGCCTATCACGCCGGCCTGGTCGGCCGCTGGCTGATCGAGCACTGGGCGCAGCTGCCGGTCGAGCCCGAGCTGGCCAGCGAGCTGCGCTACCGCGACCCGCTGATCACCGACCGGACCCTGGCCGTGGCGATCAGCCAGTCCGGCGAGACCGCCGACACTCTGGCCGCGATGCGCGAGGCGCGCGCCCGGGGCTCGCGCGTGCTGGCGGTGACCAACGTCGTGGGCAGCACGCTGTCCCGCGAGGCGGACGACGTCCTGTACATCCGCGCCGGTCCGGAGATCGCGGTGGCCAGCAGCAAGGCCTACATCACGATGCTCGCCGCGCTGGCCATGCTGGCCCTGGACCTGGGGCTGCGCCGCGGCACGATCCCCCCTGCGCGGGCCGCGGCGCTCATCCACCACATGAAGCTGCTGCCGGGGAAGGCGCAGGAGATCCTGCGCCGTGAGGACGCCGTGCGGCATCTCGCCGAGCGCCTGGCCCCGGCCGAGCATGTCTTCTTCATCGGCCGCGGGCTGGACTACGCCGCGGCGATGGAAGGCTCGCTCAAGCTCAAGGAGATCTCGTACGTGCATTCCGAGGCCCTGGCCGCCGGCGAGCTGAAGCACGGCACGCTGGCCCTGATCACCGAGGGCACGCCGGTCTTCGCCCTGGCCACGCAGCGGCATGTGTACGAGAAGACAGTGTCGAACATCCAGGAGGTGAAGGCCCGCGGGGGCCACGTCATCGCCGTCGCCTACGACGGGGACTTGGAGATCGCCAAGCATGCCGCCGCCGTCCTGCGCATCCCCGAGACCGACGACGCCCTCGCCCCCATGCTGGCGATCATCCCCCTGCAGCTGCTGGCCTATCACGTGGCGCGCGCCCGCGGGAACGACATCGACCAGCCGCGCAACCTGGCCAAGAGCGTGACGGTGGAATGACGGCGCGAGGAGGCGCATCAATGGCGGTGGACGCCGAGCTGCTGAAGATCCTGGCCTGCCCGCTGGACAAAGCGCCCGTGGAGCTGCGGGGCGACCGCATCGTCTGCACGTCGTGCGGGCGGCGCTATCCGATCCGGGAGGGCATCCCCGTGATGCTGATCGACGAGGCCGAGCTCCCGGCCTGACCGGCGCCGTCCGTTCCACGCCGTGAAACGGACGGCCCGCGTCCGGGGGGGCCGCCGGGAGCCCTGCTGATCATAATTGAAGGACTCCCCGGCGGGTGCGCGAACCCTTGTCTCTGTGTCGCTTGGCCAGCGCATCCGCCATCTGCGACAGTCGAGGGGCCTCACCCAGTCCGAGCTCGGCGGCGGCAAGCTCTCCAAGAGCTTCATCAGCCTGATCGAGAAGGACCGTACCAAGCCTTCCCTCGACACCCTGCTGCTGATCGCGCGGCGGCTCGGCACCTCCGTAGACGCGCTGCTCGGTCAGCAGAGCCATCTGCCCGAGCTGGTCTGCGAAGGGCTGCTGTCATTGAGCCGGGACGCCATCGCCGCGCATGAGACCGAGCTGGCGGGCGGCCTGCTGCGGTCCGTCTCCTTTGTCGCCGGGCGCTACCGCCTGGACGAGGCGGTGCGCGAGGCGTCGCTCCAGTCGGCGCAGATCGCGATCGCGGAGCGGCGCCTGGACGAGGCGCTCGGGCTGCTGGACGAGGCCGGGCCGGCCTGTGAGGCGGCGGGCGATCTGTGGCGGCTGGGCCGCGCCCAGCTGCTGCGCGGGACCGCGCACGCCCGCCGGGGGGAGACGGCACAGGCCATCCCTCTGCTGGAGCAGGCGCTGATCACCCTCCGCCGGGCCCGGGCGGGCCGCGATCCGGCCAGGCTCGAGGCGCTGCTGATGCTGGGCCGGGTCCTCGGCGAGGTCGGCAGCCACGCCGCGGCCCTCAAGCGGCTCGAGGAAGCCGCCGCCTCTGACATGGCGCGCAGAGATCCGCGGGCGCGGGGCCGGGCGCTGTGCGGGATGGGGCTGGCCCACCGGCGCGCCGGGAACGTGGAAGCCGCTACCCGGTACCTGACGGAAGCGCGCCGCGCGCTCGAGGAGGCGGAGGCCACCCGCGAGTTGTCCGGCGTCGTGCGGCGTCTCGGACTGCTGCACTTCGAGCAGGGCCGGCCGAAGGAAGCGCTCCGTCACCTGCACCAGGCCCGGCGCATGCTGGACCGCCAGGGGGACCCTTTCGCCACGGGGGAAGTGGCCGCGGATCTCGCCAGGGTTTATCTCAGCCAGCGTGAGCTCAAGGAGGCGGACCAGCAGGCCCGCGACGCGCTGGAGATGGCCAGGGGCGCCCGGGATCCCCTCCAGCTGGCCGGCGCCTCTGTGATCGCGGCCAGGATCCGCGTGGCTCGAAAGGACGCTCCGGGGGCGATCGCCCACTATAAGGAGGCCCTCGAGGCGTTCCGGAGGCATGGTCGGGCCGACGCCGCGGCCGTCGCGGCCCGGGAGCTCGGACTGCTGCTCCGCGAGCGCGGCGCCCACGCCGAGGCCGCGGCCTACCTGGCGATGTCGCTCGAGGGCGGGGAGGGGCCGCGGGCCCCGGCCGCGGACTGACTGGCGGATTGACTGGGCGGATTGACTGAAGGAAAGGCGCCGTCCCGAGGCGTAGGCAGGAGCGGATGGACAGCCGCGGCATCGGGATCGACGTCGTCGAGGTGGGCCGTATCGAGGAGGCCCTCGCCCGCTGGGGCGACGCCTTCGTCGCCCGCGTCTTCACCGCCGGCGAAGACGAGCGCGCCCGCCATCCCCGCGCCCGCAGCCAGCGCCTGGCCGCGCGCTTCGCGGCCAAAGAAGCGGTGATGAAGGCCCTCGGGCTGGGCTGGCGGACGATGGCCTGGCACGAGATCGAGATCCGGAACGATCCGCTCGGCCGGCCCACGGTGG
>DASUAK010000270.1:0-5849 GCA_035763845.1 bacterium
GAACGTCGACCCGGCACCACTCTCGCGCCCCGCCAAACCGGCGCGCGGCGCGATGGATTTCGTCAGCCCCACCTCCGGGAAGGTCTCCTTCCGCCAGATGTTCGACCACGTCGTAGGGTACATGAACGAGGAGCCGGACCAGACCTACCACCTGATCATCGGCACCGACTCGCTCCTCGCCGACCAGACCTGCTTCGTCACGGCGGTGATCATCCACCGCCTGGGCCACGGGGGGCGCTACTTCTACCGGAAGATGTACAACCGGAAGATGGACAGCCTCCGCCAGCGCATCTTCTTCGAGACGGCGCTCAGCCTGGAGACGGCGGGCCTGATCAGCGCGGAGCTCTCCCGCAACGGGCACTCCGAGCTGCCCGTCGAGATCCACCTCGACGTCGGCCCCAACGGCGACACCAAGCGGGTGATCCGGGAAGTCGTGGGGATGGTGACCGGCTCAGGCTACCTGGCCGTCACCAAACCGGACGCCTACGGCGCCACGAAGGTCGCCGACAAACACTCGAAGTAAAGCCCCCTACTTCGTCGCAGGCTCCCAGTCGTGCACGGGCAGGATGTCGACCGGCGCGTAGTCGTCGGTCAGCACCGGCACGTCCCCCAGCGGCACCGGCTCCTCGTAGAGGTCGTAGACGTAGCGCGTGAGGAGCGCGGCGCCCATCCTCTTCTGCCGCCGCAGATGCTCGAGCGTCAGGAGGAAGTCCTTCTGCTTCAGCCCCGGGCGCGACGCGGCCACGAGCATGATGCTGCGCGCGTTATGGCCGTCTTTGCGGCTGCGCCACCCCTCGCCGAAGGCGTACAGCGCCGGGAACTCCGTGCCGTAGGTCTTGTAGATGGCGCGGAACAGCCGGCTCCGGGGCCCGTCGAAGTAGCCGATCACGTGCGCCATGATCATCCCGTTCGGCGTCAGGTGCCGCTTCGCCAGCTGGATGAACTCCCGGGTCGTCAGGTGGAACGGCACGCCCTGATGGTTGTAGGCGTCCATGATGATGAGGTCGTACTTCTCATTCGACTTCAGCAGGTGCTGCCGGCCGTCCATGACGATGATCCGGTGCCGGGCGTTCTCCACGACGTCGAAGTAGCGCTTCGCTACCTCGGGCACCCTGGGGTCGATCTCGACCGAGTCCACCGTCACCTGGGGGAAGTCGTGCAGCAATCGCCGCGGGATCGTGCCCGCGCCCAGCCCCACCATGAGGACCCGCCGGATCTCGGGATTGACCAGCCAGGATAGGAGCGCGTAATCGGGATAGACGAGGGGGCTGTCCAGCATGTTCTTGAGGGCGGCCCCGCCCTGCCGGGATGCGTCGAAGTGCAGCCAGCGGAAGCACCCGTCTTCGGTGACCCGGATCTGATGGTACTGCGTGTCCTGCTGGAACAGCGTCCGCAACTCTCCGCAGGTGACCTGCCCGAGGGAGGGGGCGGGGGGCAGCAGCACCGGCAGGAGGAGCGCAATCGCCGCGGCGCGGATGGGCCGCGCCGCGAGCCGGGCCATCAATCCCGAGAAGACGACGAGGCTCACCCCGAGCGTGTAGAGGATCGCACGCACGCCCATCGCCGGGATGAGCACGAACGCCGTGAGCAGGGTCCCCAGGATGCTGCCCGCGGTCGAGATCGCGTAGAGCATGCCCGCGGTGTTGCCCACCGTGGCCAGGGTCGTCGCGGCGAGCTTGATCGCAAACGGCGACGTGGCGCCCATCAGGACGCTCGGCAGGGCGAACAGCACGAGCGAGGCCAGCAGCGGCGTGGTGCGCGGGCCGAGGTCCCAGGCGGAGAAGGCCTCGAGGATGGGCCGCGCCGCCAGCGGGAGCAGCAGGATCAGGATGCCGGCCGTGCCGAGGGTCAAGGCGAGGACCCCGGGCCGGGGCCAGCGGTCCGCGGCCAGCCCGCCGAGGTAGTAGCCCAGGCTGAGGGCCGCGAGGAAGATGCTGATCAGGCTGCCCCAGACGTACACCGAGCTGCCGAAGTAGGGCGCGAGCACCCGGCTGCCAACGATCTCCAGCGCCATCAGCACGGCGCCCGAACCGAAGACGACGAATCGCAGGATCACGGTCTGATCTCCTTCATGCCGTTCATGTACGGGACCAGCGCATCGGGGATGCGCACGCTCCCGTCGGCCTGCTGGCAGTTCTCCAGGACGGCGATCCACGCCCGGGGCGTGGCGATGGCCGTCCCGTTCAGGGTGTGCGCGTACACGGTGCCGCCCGGCCGGCGCACGCGGATGCCGAGGCGGCGGGACTGGAAGTCGGTGCAGTTGCTGCACGAGGTCGTCTCCGCGAAGCCGCCCCGGCCCGGCATCCACGTCTCGACGTCGTAGGTCTTCGCGGAGGGGGTGGAGGCATCGGCGCCCGCGAGGAGGACGACGCGGTAATGCAGCCCGAGCTGCCTGAGCAGCGCCTCCTCCAGCCCGAGGAGGAAGGCGTGCTCGTCCCAGGACGCCTCCGGCGCGGTGAACGAGAACATCTCCACCTTGTCGAACTGGTGGACGCGGAAGACTCCGCGGGTGTCCTTCCCGTAGCTTCCGGCCTCGCGGCGGAAGCACCAGGAGATGCCGGCCAGACGGAGCGGCAGCAGCTTCTCATCGAGCGCCTCGTCCTTGTACAGCCCGGCCAGGCTCTGCTCGGAGGTCCCGATCAGGACCAGCTCCTCGCCCTCGATCCGGTACACCTGCTGCACGTCGATCTCCGCCCCGCCGTAGGCCCCGATCATCACGTCGGGCCGGACGAGGAAGGGCGTCTGCATCGGGGTGAACCCCTCGCCGAGGAGCTTGTCCAGGGCGAAGCGGATGAGGGCCTGCTCGAGCAGCACGCCGGCCCCGCGCAGGTAGAAGAAGCGGGAGCCCGCCACCTTGACCCCGCGCTCGATGTCGAGGATGCGCAGCTGCACGCCGAGCTCCACGTGGTCGCGCGGCTTGAAGGAGAACGCCGGGGGCGATCCCCAGGTGCGCACCACGACGTTGGCCGAGGCGTCGCCGCCCGGGACGCTTTCGTGAGGCAGGTTCGGGAAGAGCATGAGGACCGCGGTGAGGGAGTCCTCCGCCGCCTTCAAATCGGGCTCCAGCGCCTTGATCCTGGCCGCGACGTCGCGCATCTCGACGATCCGGGCCTGCTTGGCCTCGCCGCCGAGCTTCGGGATCTCGGCCGAGACGCGGTTCTGCTCGGCGCGGAGACGCTCCACCTCCTGCACCAGCTCCCGGCGCTTCCGGTCGGCGTCCAGGGCGCGGTCCACCAGGCCGGGATCGGCCTGGCGCTTGCGCAGGCCGGCCCGGACGAGGTCGGGGTCGTCGCGGATCAGCTTCAGATCGAGCATGGAGTCCTTATTCTGATTGCACGCGGCGTCGGGGAATCCCCTTCACACGTCAAAGATCACGCGCGCATGCCAGTCCGCGTTCCGGCGGATCTCGAGCTGATGATAGGTGGCCGCCTTCACGTCCAGGCGGAAGCGATGCCGCTCGGGGTGCACGGGCTCGCCGAGCACGTCCGCTTCCAGGTGCGTGTCCGTGAGCCGTTCGATGCGGAAGGCGCGGGGCACGAAGCCGTCGCCGTTCAGCAGAACGAGCAGCTCGTTGAGCCAGGCCACGAGCAGGCCTTCCCTGTCGTCCGCCTCGGCGGTGATCCGCCGGGCTTCGGCGGGCTGGACGGCCTCCGGGGCGATGAGGAACGACATCATCCCCCTCGCCGCGTTGGCGAACACCTCCGCCAGCGTCCGGCCGTGGGCGACGATGCCGACGTCCGCGGTGTGCTCGATGACCTCGTACGGCTCGCCCGGCCGGCCCGCGGCCGCCCCAACGGCCCGGGCCGCGTCCTCCGCCAGCTCGAGGATGCGCCGCGCCCGCTCGTACAGCGCCTGACCGGCCTCGGTGAGACGACTCTGGCGGCCGGCCTGGATGAACAGCTCGGCGCCGAGCGAGCGCTCCAGATCGCCGATCTGGATGCTCACCGAGGGCTGGCTGATGCCCAGCACCTCCGCGGCGCGCGAGAAGCTGCCCAATCGCGCCACCGTTTCGAAGATCCGCAGCTGGTGCAGCGTCACGACAGCCCCATAGTAGCAAGCGTGCTACAATACCCCAAGACTTGACGCGGAAGGAGGTGAGGATCGTGACGGAGCGCGATCGCATCCGGCTGACCGCGATGGTCGCCTGCGCCGGCTGAGCATCCAAGCTCAGTCCTGAGGACCTGGCGCAGGTCCTGCGCCAGCTGCCGGCTCCCAGCGATCCGAACCTCCTCGTCGGGACGAGCACCGCCGACGATGCGGCCGTCTACCGCCTCGGCGACGATCTCGCCCTCGTCCAGACCGTGGACGTCTTCACGCCGATCGTGGACGACCCGTACCACTACGGCGCCATATCGGCGGCGAACGCCCTCTCCGACGTCTATGCGATGGGCGGGCGGCCGGTCCTCGCCCTGAACATCGTCGGCTTCCCGCGGGGCAGGCTGCCGATGTCCGTCCTCGCGGACATCCTCCGCGGCGGGCTGGACAAAACGGCGGAAGCGGGCGTCGTCATCGCCGGCGGCCACAGCATCGACGACCCGGAGCCGAAGTACGGGCTGGCCGTGACGGGGATCGTGCATCCCGGGCGCATCGTGCGCAACGTGGGCGCGCGGCCGGGGGATCAGCTGGTCCTGACGAAGCCGCTGGGCCTGGGGATCATCACCACGGGGATCAAGCAGGAGAAGTCCTCTCCCGCCGCCGTCGAGCAGGCGATCGTTGTGATGGAGCAGCTGAACCGCGAGGCCTCGGAGGCGATGGTGGAGACCGGCGTCCACGCCGCGACCGACGTCACCGGCTACGGCCTGCTCGGCCACCTCTACGAGATGACCTCGGGCAGCGGCGTCCGCGCCCGCCTGTCGTACGGCGCGATCCCGGTGCTGGAGGAAGCGCGCACCCTGGTCCGGCGCGGCGCGGTGGCCGGCGGGACGGCGCGGAACTACGAGTACCTGAAGTCCCGCGTCGAGTTCGCCGGGCTCGATGAGGCCGATCAGCTGATCCTCTGCGACGCGCAGACCTCCGGCGGCCTCCTCATGGCGGTGCCCGCGGACCGGCTGCGGGCGTTGATGGCGGCGCTGTCGCGGCGCGGCGTACGCGCCGCCCACATCGGCGAGATCACCGGCGAAGGACCCGGCACGATCGAGGTGCGCGCCTAGATGCGATGGGGTAGGGCGGCCGCCGCCATCGTGCTGGCCTGGTCGCTGCTGGTGGCCCCGGCGTCGGGCGCCTCGACGACCCGCGCCCTCGAGGTCGGCGGTCTCCGGCGGACGTTCGCCGTCCACGTTCCTCAGTCGCTCCCGCCGGGCGTCCCGGTCCCGCTCGTCTTCGTGCTGCACGGCGGCGGAGGCGACGGACCTCAGATCGAGCGGCACACCGGCTTCAGCAGGGTGGCCGACCGCGAGGGCTTCATCGCCGTCTATCCGAGCGCCGTGGACCGCAACTGGAACGACGGCCGGGGAGACCCGCAGATCCGCTCCCAGGCGGAGGGGATCGACGACGTGGGGTTCATCGCCGCCGTGATCACCCGCCTGGCCGACGAGTATCGCATCGATCCGCGCCGGATCTTCTCCACCGGCATCTCCAACGGGGGGTTCATGTCCCAGCGGCTCGCCGCGCAGCTGGCGGACCGCATCGCCGCGATCGTCGCCGTCGCCGCGGGGATGGCGCCGGCGGTGGCCGCCGGGCTGCGGCCGAGTGCGCCGGTCTCGGTTCTCGTCATCAACGGCACCGACGATCCGCTGGTCCCGTACGGCGGAGGCCCCGTGGCGCGGACCCGCGGAGAGACCATCAGCACCGACCGGATCGTCGCCGCCTGGGTCGCGGCCAATCGCTGCACCGGGGATCCGGAGGTGGTG